>CAKZKY010000205.1 GCA_937124575.1 uncultured Pseudomonadota bacterium
GAGAGCCCTTTTCCGGGAGTCTGTGGAAGGGTCTGTTTCCATCCCTGTGAGTCAAAGTGCAATCGAGGATCGTTTGACGAACCCATTGCGATTCATGCCTTAGAGAGGTTTGTTGCTGACTTTGGTTATGGCTTGAACAAGAAGACAGCGAAGTTAGAGGAAAAAAATAAGGAAAAGGTTGCCATTATCGGTTCCGGACCTGCAGGCATGAGTTGTGCCTATCACCTTGCAAGGCTTGATTATGACGTGACGGTCTTTGAATCCTTACCTTTTGCAGGTGGCATGCTCAGGCTTGGCATCCCCTCCTACCGGTTACCCAGAGATGTCCTGGATAGGGAACTTTCAGATATTGAGGCTCTTGGAGTTAAGATTCGGACAGGTGTGACCCTGGGGGAGGATATAAGATTAGAGGACTTAAAAGATCATCAAGCCGTCTTCATCAGCACAGGCGCACACAAAAGCAGAGGCCTCCAGATTCCTGGGGAGAGAGAAAAAGGAGTGTTAAGTGGCCTCGATCTATTAAAGAGGATCAACCTCCGAAAGAAAGTCCAGTTAGGGGATAAGATCGCTGTGATTGGCGGTGGGAATACTGCCATGGATGTTGCGCGATCGGTTATCCGTATGGGCAAGAAGGCAACGGTTCTCTATCGTCGCTCAAGGGAGGAGATGCCAGCTTTTGACGAGGAGATCTTAGAAGCACTTGAAGAGGGAGTAAAGATTAGGTATCTGGTCAATCCGCTACGAATTGGACAGAAAGATGGCCTGAAACGAATCGAATGTTTAAGAATGGAATTGGGTGAGAAAGATGAGAGTGGCCGAAGAAGGCCCATTCCCATTCCCAACTCAAATTTCCGTATAGATGTTGATCACGTGATTGTGGCTACAGGGGAGGAGATCGAGGTTTCTTTTCTACCAGAGGGATTGGAGAAGAGAGAGGGAATCCTTCTCACCCGAAGGGATGGAAGCACTGGGATTAAAGGAATTTTTGCTGGCGGAGACCTCACCTCCAATCAGCGAACCGTTGCTCATGCCATTGGTTCAGGCAAGAAAGCAGCCATGGCCATAGATGCGTTTTTTAAGGGTAAGGATCCAGATGTTATTTTTCAAAATCTCATCGGTGAAGGACCTTCCCTTTCAATCTTTAACTATCTCCATCCCGCAGAAAGGGTGAGAAATCCTCACGTGGTGGCTTTTGAAGAATTGAATATGGACTACTTCGAGCCTGCGAAAAGGCAGGGAGAATCGAAGATCTCTGTTAAGGAAAGGATTAAAGGATTTAAAGAGGTCTCTTCGACTCTTTCAGAAGGGGTTGCGCTGGAGGAAGCCGGACGCTGTTTCAACTGTGGCACCTGCAATGAGTGTGAGGTCTGCTATGTCTTCTGCCCGGATGCTTCGATCTTAAAAAGAGAAGGGCTTTTTTCACATCAGGTGGATTACGATTACTGTAAGGGGTGTGGCATCTGTTTTACCGAATGCCCCAGAGGAGCGATCTCTCTCAAAGAGGAGGAGAAATGAAGCGCGTCATTACGGGAAACCAGGCTGTGGCCTATGGGGTCATCCTGAGCCGTGTGGATGTGGTTTCCGCCTATCCCATCACTCCTCAGACAACCATTGTGGAAGAGCTTTCCGAACTGATCGCAAGCGGTCGGTTGAAGACGAAATTCCTTAAAGTCGAATCAGAACACTCTGCTATGGCGGCTCTGATCGGGGCATCAACAGGAGGCGTGAGGTGCTTTACAGCGACCTCCTCGCATGGATTGGCCTATATGCACGAGATGCTCCACTGGGCCTCGGGTGCAAGGCTCCCCATCGTGATGGTCAATGTGAACCGGGCCATTGGTCCCCCATGGAATATCTGGAGTGATCAGAGCGATTCGGTCTCTCAGCGCGATACAGGATGGATTCAACTTTACTGCGAAAATAACCAGGAAGTGCTCGATACCATCATTCAGGCTTACCTCATCGCAGAGACGGTGAAACTTCCTGTGATGGTGGTCCTCGATGCCTTTGTCCTGTCCCACACGGCTGAACCGGTGGAGGTTCCCAGCATTGAAGAGGTAGATGCTTTCTTACCGCCTTTCTGTGCGGATTATGCCATTGATACTCAAGAACCCAGAGCCTACTCCGTGATCACGACGCCTGACTATTTCATGGAGTTTCGTTACAAGATCCAAAAGGCCATGGAAGAGGTTCCAGAGGTTGCCAAAAAGGTTGATGATGAATTTAAAGCCAGGTTTGGCAGAGGTTATGGCTCGATTGAAAGATATGGGAAAGATGAGGCAGAGGTGTTGTTGATGACCTCTGGAACTGTAACCAGTACTTCGAGAATTGTAATCAAAAAGTTAATGGAGAAAGGATTAAGTGTTGCCGGAGTTAAGATGAAACGATTCAGGCCTTTTCCCTCTGACGAGATATATGAAGTGATTCAAGGAGCAAAGAAGATCGCTGTCATTGACCGGAATCTCTCTGCCGGAGTGGGTGGCATCTTTTCGCAGGAATTGAGAGCTTCCTTGTATTTACGAGAGCAGAGGCCACCCGTCTTTGGATTCGTTTCCGGATTGGGAGGAAGAGATATTACTCCGGAATTGATCGAAGAGGCGATTCAATATACCATAGAGAATGATCGGCCCAAAGATGAGATTGTGTGGTTAGGGCTGAAAAGATAAACCCATTGGAAAATAGAAATTGCAAATTGAAAAATGATTTTTAAGATTTTGCATTTTTCAATGCTAAATTTGCAATTTTCAATGAGATGGAAAGAATGAGAAAGATAGAGATACCTATCGCTGAGAATCTGGGGCATGGTCATCTGGCATGTGCGGGATGTGGAGCGGCCGTGGCCATGCGGCTGACTTTGAAGGCCCTTGGTGAGAAAACTGTCATGGTCTTTCCTGCCTCGTGCTGGTCAATTGTGCCAGGGTTCTGGCCCTATTCCAGTTACAAGATTACGGCTGTTCATGCTGGCTTTGTCACAGCAGCAGCAACCGCATCCGGTGTAAGAGCGGCCTTAGATGTTCGAGGCGAGAATGATACTCTGGTGGCCGTGTGGGCAGGAGATGGCGGAACCTTTGATATTGGAATTCAGGCTCTTTCCGGAGCGGCAGAACGAAACGAAGATATACTCTACATCTGCAATGACAACGAAGGTTATATGAATACAGGGACCCAGCGAAGTTCAGCCACCCCACTTATGGCCTGGACCACGACCACACCCGTCACGCAGCCAAAAGAGAATCCCAAAAAAGACATTATGGCCATTATGGCGGATCATCATATACCCTATGCGGCTACAGCCACGATTGCCTACCCGGAGGACCTCATTCGAAAATTGGAAAAGGCAAAGGTCATCCGTGGAACCCGCTTCATCCACCTTTTCTCTCCCTGTCCACCTGGATGGAAGATGGCCTCTGAACAGACGATCAAGATTTCGAGGCTTGCTGTCCGCTCTAGAATCTTCCCCCTTTACGAGATTGAAAATGGACGAGTCTATACGATTCAGGAAGAGTCCCGCGTTGTCCCTGTGAAGGGGTATTTAAAACTCCAGGGCCGGTTCAGCCACCTCTCCGAAAAGGACATTGAGATCACCCAGAAAAATGTGGACGATGCCTGGGAACGCCTCCTCCGAAGAGCACGCTGCTGATCCCGGTTGATCCAATAAGAAACTTTTAGGAAGCATTTCACAGATCGATCTGGCGTTTTCGTACAGAGGAAGAGGTATGACTTGAAAAGAAGAGACGGAATCAATTAAGATTAATTCCATTCTTCTAATTCTATTTTTATAGACGAATTAATACGGGAATGAAAAAATACCACCTCGGCATTGATGTTGGCTCTGTCAGTGCAAACACGGTTATTCTGAATGAACAGACAGAAGTCGTAGAGGAACGTTACACAAGAATCAAAGGCCAACCTCTCAAAACCGTCCAGAGCATTTTAGAAGAGGTCTTCAGCCGCATCCCACCTGAAGCGTTTTACGACATCTCCTTCACCGGCACCGGAGGAAAGCTCCTCTCCGAACTCCTCGAAGGCCATTTCGTCAATGAGATCATCGCTCAATCGAAAGCCATTCAACATCTCTATCCTGAGGTCCGGACGATCATCGATATCGGAGGAGAGGACTCAAAGCTGATCTTCATCGAGAAGGAGAACGGCCATTTCAAAATTTCCGATTTCTCGATGAACACCCTCTGTGCGGCTGGCACGGGTTCGTTTTTAGATCAACAAGCGAGCAGGCTTGGCTTGAGCATCGAGGCATTCGGCCAGCTCGCTCTTAAGTCGGTCAACCCCCCTCGCATTGCAGGACGATGCAGTGTCTTTGCAAAGACGGATATGATCCACCTTCAACAGATCGCCACACCGGATTACGATATTGTGGCTGGTCTCTGTTATGCACTTGCAAGAAATTTTAAAAGCAACATCGGCAAAGGGAAAACATTTGTCAAACCGGTATCTTTTCAGGGAGGTGTGGCAGCCAACGTTGGGATGAGAAAGGCATTTCAGGATGTATTGGAGCTCTCAGATGGAGACCTCATCATCCCGAAATATTTTGCCTCTATGGGAGCCATAGGTGCGGTTTTGGTGACCCGAGAGAGCCAATCCCCCAAGAGAACTGGAGTGTTAAATTTAAAAGCCCTTAAAGAGTATTTACTCCATCATCAAGAAAGAGAAGCACCCCTAAAACCCCTCTGCCTTTCATCGAATCATGTTTTTTCACCCCCTGCACTCCATGGGGTTCAGGGTAACCCCGAACCACGTGGGGTCCAGGGTTACCCTGAACCTCTCATGGTGCAGGGATCACCCTCTTCAGATTCAACATCTCAGGAAAAGATCGAAGCCTATTTAGGGCTTGATGTGGGTTCGATCAGCACAAATCTTGTCGTGATTGACAAAAATAAGAAGGTTCTTTCAAAGCGATACTTGATGACTGCAGGTAGGCCCATTGAAGCGGTTCGCATCGGTCTTCGGGAAATCGGCGAGGAGATTGGTGACCGGGTGGAGATTAAGGGAGTTGGAACAACCGGTTCGGGTCGTTATCTCACTGCTGATTTTGTGGGCGCAGATCTTGTCCGAAATGAGATCACAGCTCAGGCTACGGCAGCGGTTCACATCGATCCCAAAGTGGATACCATTTTTGAAATTGGCGGACAAGACTCCAAGTATATCAGCATTGATAACAGAGTGGTCGTTGATTTTGAGATGAATAAGGTCTGTGCCGCAGGAACAGGCTCTTTCTTGGAGGAGCAGGCGGAGAAGTTAGACATCTCGATCAAGGAGGAGTTTGGAAGGCTTGCCCTCTCTGCAGAAGAGCCAGTGAGGATGGGAGAGCGGTGTACAGTCTTTATCGAATCAGACCTTGTCCATCATCAACAGAGGGGTGCCTCTAAGGATAATCTCGTTGCGGGCCTCAGCTATTCGATTGTCCAGAATTATCTGAATCGGGTGGTTGGAGATCGCCGCATTGGAGACCGGATCTTCTTCCAGGGGGGCACGGCTTTTAATAAAGGGGTGGTGGCTGCCTTTGAGAGTGTTCTCGAAAAGGAGATCATCGTCCCCGAAAATCACGATGTGACCGGAGCCATTGGTGTTGCCATTCTGGCGATGGAGGAGCGAACCTGGGAGCATACAGGTTTTAAAGGGTTCGATTTAAGCCAGCGTCGATACGAACAGACCTCTTTCGAATGCAAAGGCTGTCCCAATCTCTGCCTCATCCGAAAAGTGAGCGTTGAAGGCGAAAAGCCCCTCTTCTACGGAAGCCGCTGCGAAAAATATGATGTGATCAAGCGAACCAAGAGATCGGATCTATCCGACCTTTTTGAGGAGCGGGAAAGAATGCTTTTCGCTTCCTATAAAAAGGAGGAAGAGCTGCCAGCCAATGCACCGGAGATTGGCATTCCGAGAATTCTCTACCTTCATGAGATGATGCCTTTTTGGAGAGCTTTCTTTGCGGAATTGGGTTATCGCGTCATTCTCTCCGATGCGACGAACAAAGAGTTGATCCGTAAGGGAGTTGAAAACGTCGTTGCCGAGACCTGTTTTCCTATCAAGGTGAGCCATGGCCATGTGCTGAACCTTCTTGAGAAAGGGGTAAAGAAGATCTTTTTACCGAGCATTGTTAATCTCAAATCGCCCCATCCTGAGATTCCGATCAGTGCAGCCTGTCCTTATGCCCAGGCCTTTCCATATGCCGTCCATTCTTCTATCGATTTTAAGAAGAGTGGTGTGGAAGTGCTTCAACCCATCTTCCATTTTCGTTTCGGAAGGAATCATCTGGAGAGGGAACTGATCCATTTTGGAAAGTCACTCCAACGGCGACCCAAGCAGGTGAAACAGGCCATGGAGAAGGCAGAGCGGTTTCAGGCGCGGTTCTACCAATCCCTTCTCAACAGGGGCAAGGAGATTCTGAATCAGATTGGGCCTGATGAAAAGGCGATGGTGATTGTGGGCAGGCCTTATAACTCCTGTGATCCTGGGGTCAATCTGGAGATTCCAAAGAAATTGATGGATTTGGGAGTCCTTGCCATTCCCATGGATTTTCTTCCGCTCGATTCGGTCAAGCCGACTGAAGAGATCCGAGAGATGTACTGGCGATATGGGCAGAAGATCCTCTCTGCCGGGAAGATCATTCAGGAGGATCCAAGACTCTATGCGGTCTATATCACCAATTTTGGTTGCGGACCAGACTCTTTCATCATCCATTTTTACAGGGAACTCTCAAAAGGGAAGTCTTACCTTCAATTAGAGATCGATGAGCACAGCGCCGATGCAGGGGCCATCACGCGCTGTGAGGCTTTTCTCGATAGCTTGAAGAATAGTAAAGGGTTTACGTTCGCTCCCCTTAAAAAGAAGAAACCAACAGCCGACCGGACGAAGAGGATCTATATTCCCTATATGTATGATGGAGCCTATGCAGTGGCCGCTGCCTTCCATGCCTGCGGTGTGGATGCAGAAGTCTTCCCAGAATCGGATGAGGAGACGCTCTATTGGGGTAGGAAATTCACCTCAGGCAAAGAGTGTTATCCCTGTATTCTGACCACTGGCGACATGGTGAAGATGGTCAAGAACCCAAATTTCGATCATGAGAGGGCAGCCTTCTTCATGCCATCTGGAAATGGGCCGTGCCGATTTGGACAGTACCATCGGTTTCATCGCCTCATCCTGGACGAGTTAGGATTTCAACATGTACCTGTCTATGCTCCCAATCAGGATGAGACGCTTTATAATGATCTGGGCATCATGGGATCCCGATTCACACGATTGGGATGGCAGGGCATTGTGGCTGTAGATCTGCTGATGAAGAAGCTTCTCGAGACGCGTCCCTACGAGAAGAATAAAGGAGAGGCCAATCAGGTTTATGAAGAGTCATTACACAGGGTTTGTGAGGCGATCCGAAATGGGAGCGATTTGAAAGAGGCACTTCTTAAAAGCCTCGAGCATTTCGAGCGCGTCGAGGTGGAAAACTCTGGTAGAAAGCCCTTGATTGGAATTGTGGGCGAGATCTACGTGCGGCTCAATCGCTTCAGCAATGAAGATGTCATCCGGAAGGTCGAGCAGTTCGGAGGAGAGGCGTGGATAGCGCCCATGACCGAATGGATCCTATATGTTAATACTATTTCTAAAAGAAGAAGCCTTAGAAAGAAGTCGTTTTCAAATCTCTTAAAAGTTTTTTTGACAGATTATTATCAGAAAAAGGACGAGCACCATCTTGAAAATCTCTTTAGGGGCCATCTCCGAAACTTCGGTGAACCCAAGACTCGAGCGATCTTCAAGAAGGCAAAACCCTATCTCGATTCCTCCTTCGAAGGAGAGGCGATCCTTTCTATTGGGAAGTCGATCGATTTCGCTACGAGAGGTGCCAGTGGAATCATCAATATTATGCCATTTACTTGCATGCCCGGAACGATTGTGAGCGCCCTATTGAAAAGATACCAGGAGGAGAGTCATAACATTCCCATTCTGAATATGGCCTATGACGGTCAGGAACAGACCAATACCCTCACCCGGCTTGAAGCCTTCATGCACCAGGCAAGAGAGTTTCAGAACAGGAAGAACAAAAAATTTAATCCATTGAAATGAAAGAAGAATTTTCCACTCCATGGCTTGTTAAAATAATCACTTTATATATTGATTTTTAAGATATGAGATGATAAGGATAGAAGATATTATTTCAATTGATATTGGAATCGACATCCGGTTGAGTGAGTTTTGAATTATGGAAGAGTGGAATAATGCCTTGAAAATATTCCTGTTTGGATTCAGCGGCGTCTTTATTGGTTTGATCCTGCTGATGTGGGCGATTCATCTGATCGCTCTTTTCGTAAGGCTTTTTATATCTACGAAGAAGTAATCGTTTCAGAAATGGCCGAATTTTCAATCAGCACCATTCTCTTGAAAACCGGTTTTCTCCATCTCACGGTTGGCCATGTTGTCATGTGGCTGATCGGTGGAGCCTTTATCTATTTAGCCATTGCAAGAGATTTTGAACCTCTGCTTCTCCTTCCGATCGGTTTCAGCATCTTGGCAGTCAATCTTCCCTTGGCGCCATTGCTTGGAGAAGGAGATCTGATTCGAATCTTCTACCATTATGGCCTCGAATGGGATATTATCCCCTGCATCATCTTCCTCGGTATCGGTGCCCTGACCGATTTCAGTCCGATGATCGCCAATCCGAAAACCCTACTTCTTGGAGCGGGGGCTCAATTCGGTGTCTATGTAGCGTTCTTTGGGGCTTTGCTCTTCGGCTTCAATCTTGAGGAGGCTGCTACGATTGGAATCATTGGGGGTGCCGATGGACCGACCTGCATCTATTTAACGACGAAGTTGGCCCCGCATCTGATCGGAGCCAATGCGATTGCGGCTTACTCCTATATGGCCATGGTTCCTTTAATTCAACCTCCGATCATTAAACTTTTAACGACGAAAAAGGAGAGGGCGATCCGGATGAAGCAGTTGAGGCCGGTTTCGAAGACAGAGCGGATTCTCTTTCCTCTGGTTGGGACCGTGGTGATCGTATTGATCGTGCCTGCAGCTGCCCCCCTGATGGTGATGTTTTTCATCGGAAATCTCTTTAGAGAATCGAGAGTGGTAGAAAGACTCCTTAAGACTGCTCAGAACGAACTGCTCAATATTGTGACGATCTTTTTAGGGTTGGCCGTTGGTTCGACCATGGTAGCGGACCAATTTTTAAAGCCGCAACCCATCTTCATTTTTATTCTGGGTCTGGTTGCTTTTTCATTCAGTACTGTAGGGGGCATTCTCCTTGCCAAATTGATGAACCTCTTTCTTAAGGAGAAGATCAATCCTTTAATCGGTTCTGCGGGCGTTTCTGCAGTGCCAATGGCCGCAAGAGTCACACAAAAGATGGGTCAGCAGGCCGATCCCAAGAACTTCTTATTGATGCATGCCATGGGTCCCAATATTGCCGGTGTGATTGGCACAGCGACAGCTGCCGGTATGTTTCTTTCCATGCTGAAATAAACCTCTTTAAATTCCCCCGAAAGGGATATTTTGCCAAGAGCCGAACTTTAAAAGTGGAAACGTTAACACAAAACAGAACTTTTAAGATGTTTTTGAGCTCAAATCTTCTATTCGTGAGGGTTAAATTTCTTTTAGAAAAAAGTTAAAAAATAAATAATATCAAATAATTATATACTTGTTACAAAAATCACATTGTGCTTGACAATATATTTTTATTATGCTAAGAGCATGATGAAGAACAGAAGACTAAAAAAGGAGGCAAAGTTATGAGTTGGAGTGAAATTTTGGATCTCCTTATCGGGACCTTCCAGACGACCGGACTTGGGTTTATGAGTTGGAAGGTGATTGTAATGTGGTGCATTGGTTTGTTCTTCCTTTATTTAGCGATTAAAAAGGAATTTGAGCCAAACCTACTGGTGCCGATTGGCTTTGGTATCTTCCTGGTTAACTTTCCCAACACTCCGCTGTTTGGATTTACCGAAGATGGCCACCCGCAACTTCTTCAGTTTTTCTACAAATATGGAATTATATGGGAGTTGCTTCCATGCCTCATCTTTTTGGGCTTGGGCGCTCTGACCGACTTTGGGCCGCTCATTGCCAACCCAAAGATGCTTCTGATTGGCGCTGGTGCCCAGTTAGGCGTATTCGTCACCTTTACAGGGATGATTCTGCTTGGTTACAGCATTAAGGAAGCAGCTTCTGTGGGCATCATTGGAGGCGCAGACGGTCCAACCACGATCTATCTTACCGCCCGTCTGGCGCCGCATCTATTAAGTGCAAATACCCTTGCCGCATACTCCTATATGTCCATGGTGCCACTGATCCAGCCGCCTGTCATGAGGCTGCTCACAACAAAAGAAGAACGTCTGATTCGGATGAAACCAACCCTAAGACACGTTTCCCAGACCGAAAAGGTTCTCTTCCCTCTCATCTGTGGAGGGATTGTTGCACTGTTAGTCCCTGCGGTCATGCCCCTGATGGGAATGTTTATGTTTGGAAACCTCATGAAAGAAAGCGGCGTAGTGCCGCGTCTTTCAAAGACCATTGGCGGTCCAATGATGGATGCGGTCACTGTCCTTCTCGGGGTAAGTATTGGCGCTTCAATGCAGGCAGAGGTTTTTCTTACCCCCAAGCCCCTAACCGTTTTTGGGCTGGGGCTTCTTGATTTTATGGTCTGCACCGCGGGCGGGATCCTTACTGTTAAGATCATGAACCTGTTTATCAAAGAGAAGATTAATCCCATCATCGGGATATCAGGTGTCTCTGCCATTCCCATGTCGCCCCGGGTGGCGCAGGTATGGGGACAGAAATATGACAAGAAAAACTACCTTCTGATGCACGCCATGGGCGCTTGCCTTGGCGGTTCGATCGGGTCTCCGGCTGCGGCAGGCATGCTTCTGGCCATGTTTAATTAAGAGGAGGTTTTTATGAAAAGAGTTGAGTTTTGCCTGGCGATCACACTCACGATATTTACCCTACTTGCCCTAACCGTTAATATTTCGATAGCTTCTCAGGAACAAGCCAAAGAAACTGTTCCGACCGCAACAAAAACAGAAGGGGAATTGTCTCAAAAAACTAAAAAGGTCATCGGACCGATAG
This sequence comes from uncultured Pseudomonadota bacterium, assembly GCA_937124575.1. Lineage (GTDB taxonomy): Bacteria > Desulfobacterota > BSN033 > BSN033 > UBA1163 > RBG-16-49-23. Next base: position 11,074 of record CAKZKY010000205.1, read on the forward strand.
ACTCTTCAATCGTTATCCCCAAAGGACCCCAGTGGCTGGGGGCTCCGATCATGCCGGATGGCACGAAAATTAAAGAAGAGCCTGGCCATCTTATCACCGAATATAATCTGCCCTATGATAAAGTCCTGACCTGGTATAAGGAAGCGCTCCAAAAATATCCCGATGCGCGGTATCGTGACTGGGAAGAAGAGATATACATTGAGGATCAAGGGGTGTCCAAGTGGCACTCGATCGCGATTCACAAAACAGGTGGTCCAAAGACCCTGGTCGTCATCAAGAAAGACAACTGGACCTGGATCATGGCCACCCTCTTCATACGATTTACTGGTGTCTTTGTTGTTCTACTCGTTCTATGGATTGCACTCAATATAGCGATCTTCATCATGCGTAAACTCATTAAAGAGAAAAATACGAAACCGGCGCCTGCACCATTAAACGCTTAAATAACATTCGAGATCCGAAGTCGTGGTTTTTTGTGAATTTGCGAAACCCAGTTTGTTAGCCTTCCTAAAAAATCCTATGTTTTCAAAATG
>CAKZKY010000206.1 GCA_937124575.1 uncultured Pseudomonadota bacterium
TATGAGCATTTTATTCGATTTATTGGTTCTTCCGGCTTTTGTATGGGCGCTTTTCTCCTCTGAACGATCACCCCCCCCTCCACACCTCCCCTTATCTTAAGGGGAGGTTACCCCTCAATACCCGGATGAACCGATTTATTTATCTTTATCATTATCCGTATGGTTTTCCGTTGAAAAAAGGGATTAGAGAGGTTAATATTTCTTTTATGGATCAAAAAAGATTGGTCCTTCTAACTCAGGATGACAGCGAGAGCACTGCCTCTTTAAAGGAGGATGGGATTTGAAGCCTCTCATGCTGATGCTGATCCTGGTCCTACTGCTGATAGGCTCATCTTCTCCTGGCCTTGCCAGTGACCTCCAGGGGATTCCATCCCATTATCAAAACCTGGTTGATCGGCTCATCAAAGATGGCCTGAATAAGGAATTTTTATTGTCGCTGTTTCTTGACCCTCGCTCAGAATTCATCCCAAACAGATTGACGGTCTCGCTGATGACCAGAGAGGTTCCTGAAATCTACACCAAATTCCTCTCTTTTGAAGCAGTCCTCCTTGCAAAAAATTTTCTCCGTGAAAACCTCAAAACATTAAATGAGATGGAGAGAAGGTTCGATGTGGAAAAGGAGATTGCCGTGGCAATCCTTCTGGTCGAGTCTCGATTCGGTGAGAATATCGGGAAACACAGAGTCATCCCCACGCTGGCAAGTCTCGCCATTATGGACTCTTCGGAAAACCTACTTAAAAACTATTCAACCATTTGGGAAACTAGTCCTGAAATTCCATTCGACCTCATCGAAAACCTGGCCAAACGGAGGGCAGGTTGGGCCTATAAAGAATTAAAACATTTTCTTGAAATCGTCCGGCTCGAGGAAATGGATCCACTCGAAGTCTATGGTTCCATGGCCGGCGCATTGGGCATGCCTCAGTTCATCCCTTCAAGTTATAAGGCCTATGCCCAGAACAAGAACAGCTTTAAAGAATGGCTTTACGATCCAGAAGCAGCCATTTTTAGTATTGGAAATTTTTTAAAATCGCATGGATGGAAAAGAGGTCTTTCGACATCCCAGCAGAAAAAACTTCTCTGGCATTATAACCGTAGTGAACCTTACGGAGAGACCATCCTTCAGGTGGCTGAAAAGATTAGGAGGAAGAGATGAAGTGCCCTCACTGCGCTTTGGAATTCCAGGCAGACATCAAGAAAGATTTCACTAAACCCCTTTTCGCCCTCCTGATCCTGCTGTTGATCGCCTTCTTTGTTGTCGGAATCGAAATCCGAGGCGAGAACGAAACATTAAAGTCGAATATCGCAAAACTTGAAAAAAAGGTGGCCTATTATGAAGCCACCCTCTATCAATATCAGCAGGTCATTGAGCAGTTCACCCGCAAAAAGACGGAAAAAAATTAAACGTGAGGAGGAATCTTTATGGAATTAAAAGGAAGTCAGACCGAAAAGAATTTATTGGCTGCTTTTGCAGGGGAATCCCAGGCAAGGAACCGTTACACCTACTTTGCCAGCGCTTCCAAAAAAGAGGGCTATGAACAGATTGCTGCTATCTTTTTGGAAACCGCGGAAAATGAGAAAGAACATGCAAAACTCTTTTTCAATCTCCTGCAGGGAGGAGAGGTTGAGATTACGGCCTCCTATCCTGCAGGACCTGTTGGAGATACCGCAGCCAATTTAAAAGCAGCGGCCGATGGAGAAAATCTCGAATGGACCACCCTCTATAGCGATTTTTCTGCAACCGCCCAAAAAGAAGGGTTTCTCGAAATCTCAGAGACCTTCTCCTGGGTCGCCAAAGTGGAGAAGTTCCATGAAGAGAGGTATCGAGCTCTTCTGAAGAATGTGAAGGAAGGAAAGTTCTTTAAAAAAGAATCTTCGGTCAAGTGGCACTGTCGCAATTGTGGTTATGTATTCGAAGGAAAAGAGGCTCCAGAGATGTGCCCAGTGTGCAAACACCCCCGTGCCTTCTACGAGATTTTGGCGGAAAATTATTAAAGAATCTCCCTAAGATTGACAAAAGAGAAAGATTCAGGGTTCGAGATGAAATCCAATATGAAAAAACAGCTTCTCATTATTGCTACCCTGGATACGAAGGGAAAAGAAACCGCCTTTGTGAAGGATTGTGTTCAAGGGCTGGGAGTCCATCCTATTTTGATGGACGTTGGAACCAAAGGAGATCCTCTCACACCTCCGGACATTACCCGTGAAGAGGTGGTCAGAGCCGCCGGATATGAGATGAAAGATCTGGCGAAAAAAGATCGTTCGACATCGGTCAAGGCTGTCCAAGAAGGGGGAGCAATTCTGGCAGCCCGTCTCTATGCAGAGGGGAAATTGGATGGTGTTTTCGGTATGGGGGGTGGCACAGGGACAGCGATTGTCACCCATATCATGCGCGCCCTTCCTTTCGGTCTTCCCAAGATGGCCCTCTCCACGGTTGCCTCCCGTGACATTAGAGAATATGTGGGCACCAAAGATATTGTCATGTTTCATTCCGTCGCTGATATTCTGGGATTGAATGATTTTATGCGGCTTATCTTCGGTCAGGCAGCCCATGCCATCTGCGGAATGATCGAAAGGGGAAGTCGCCTGTCCCAGGGAAAACCGATGGTGGCCGTAACCGCCTATGGGATTAATTCGGTCTGTGCCTTTCACGCGGAGCCCCTTCTTCTCGAAAAGGGTTATGAGATGATCGCCTTTCATGCTAATGGGTGTGGCGGCATGGCCATGGAAGAACTAATTGGACAGGGGTTAGTGGCAGGAGTGCTCGATTTTACGCTCCATGAGATTGCTGATGAGATGTTTGGTGGTTATTGCAAGGGCATTGGTCCTTCACGATTAGAAACCGCCGGAAAGTTGGGCATACCTCAGGTGGTCGTTCCGGGAGGATTGGATAATGCGGTCTTCAGCCCATACTATCCCATGCCAGAGCAATTAAAGGGAAGAAAGATCCATCCCCATGATATCCGTTTCTGTGTGCGGATGGGACCTGAGGAGATGAGAAAGTTTGCAAAAATCGTTGGAGAGAAATTGAATCAATCAAAGGGATCGACCTGGGTCCTCATTCCCAAAGGAGGATGGTCTGAAGCAGACAAGATGGGAATGGAGCTTTATGATCCAGAAACGAATCGAATCTTTATCGAAGAGTTAAAACGGATGATCCATCCCAATATCCCCATTGAAGAAATTGACTTCCATATCAGTGATCCTGATTTTGCGAAAAGGGCAGTCGAGATTTTGGATCAGATGATTCAGAGGAGATAAAGGATCGACCCAGTCCGTAAGAATGGATTCAGAATTGAAGGTTGATCGTGATGCTTTTTCTCTGAGTGAAACTTTCGAGCATCCCCTCAAGAGAATATTCCCTTCCAATACCACTCTGTTTGAATCCTCCGTATGACTGCCCCGGCACGATGCCCACACCCTGATTGATCTGAACCCATCCTGATTCAATCTGATGGGCTGTCCGAAGGGCTTTCCCAATATCGTGTGTCCAGATAAAGGCGGCTAGACCGTAATGGCTTTCATTAGCCATACGAATCGCCTCTTCCTCTTCTTTCCAAGAAATGACAACGAGCACAGGCCCAAAGATCTCTTCCCGTGCAATTCGCCACTCATTCTTGACATTTCCAATGATGGTGGGCTCCATGAAATAACCCAAACTGAGTGGCCCCTCTTGGGGAGGAAGGCCTCCGGTGAGAAGGATCGCTCCTTTCTGCTGGATTCCTTCTTGCACAAATGCACAGACCTTATCCAATTGAGTTTGGTTGATGAGCGCTCCCATATCTGTGGACTCATCCAGAGGGTCACCGATCTTAAGCGCCTTCAGCTTTTTGACCAGCTTTTCTAAGAAGGAATCATAGATCGACTCGTGAAGAAAGAGGCGTGAGCCTGCCGTGCAGGATTGACCTTGTCGGGTGAATCGCATGGCAAGTAAAACTCCCTCCACCACCTGGGGCTCATCGGCATCTGGAAAGACGATCTGTGGACTCTTTCCACCCAGTTCAAGGGTAACCGGCACAATGCGCTCGGCTGCCGCCTCCATGATCGTTCGGCCGACTTCGTAGGAGCCAGTGAAGGAGAGTTTTCTCACCAACGGGTGTCTGGCTAAAGGAATGCCACATTCTGATCCAGTTCCAGTGACTACGTTGAGAACACCATTCGGAAGAATTTCGGAACAGATACGGGCCAATTCGAGAACGGCAAGGGGAGCTTCTGAGGAGGGTTTAAGAACCAAGGTATTGCCGGCTGTGATGGCCATGGCGATCTTCAGTGCGGCGAGGCCGACTGGGGAGTTCCAGGGAACAATCCCTCCCACAACACCAATGGGTTCCCTTCGCGAATAACTGAGAAGCTGTTCTCCAAGAGGGATGGTCTCTCCTTTAATCTCGCTTGCCACCCCACCGAAGTAACGGAAGAGATCCGCTGTCAGCATAGCCTCTGGTCGGGATTGGGTCCGAATGGCATTTCCTGTTTCAAGGGCAGTGATCCTTGCGATCGCCTCAGCCTTGGCTTCAATAGCCTCGCCTATCCGAATCATCAACTTTCCCCTCTCGCGCGCACTCACTTGCCTCCACCTTTCAAAGGCTTTTGCAGCAGCCAAGACAGCACGATCCACATCGGCTGCTTTTGCATGGGGGACTTCTCCTACGATCGAACCCTTCTGAGCTGGATTTTCAACTGAAATCCATTCATCGACTCCACTCTCAACCCACTGACCATTGATGAGCATGAGCTTTCGACCCACTTCCATAAAATTCACCCTCCACATCTGGCAGAGCCTGAATCAAATAGGTTTGGGAAGTTTAGAAATCTGGCCACAGCCGATTTGTTATGGGGTGCACAAATCCATTTCTAATGGCTTACCCACCGATGGTATGATTGGCCAACTTCTCAAGAACGAGGACGAGGGAGGAATGGTCCAGTTCACTTCCTCCTTGCGCAGCCAAAGCATTGAAGAGTTCCTGTGCCGTGGCTGTATTGGGCAGGCTCAATCCCATACTACGTGCGGATTGGAGTGCAATGTTTAAATCTTTTTGGTGAAGTCGGACACGAAAACCCGGCTGGAATGTCCTTTTGATCATCCTCTCCCCATGGAGCTCCAATATACGGCTATGGGCAAATCCTCCCAAAAGCGCTGCGCGGACTTTTGTCGGATCAGCGCCTGCCTTTGAGGCAAAAAGCAAAGCCTCGGCTACAGCCTCAATGGTTAGGGCCACGACGATCTGGTTGGCTACCTTGCAGGTCTGACCATCTCCATTGCTGCCCACATGAACGATATTCTTTCCCATTAACTCAAAGTAGGGTTTAATTTGATTGAAAACTTCTTCTTTTCCACCCACCATGATCGAAAGGGTGGCATTCTCAGCTCCGACCTGACCGCCTGAAACAGGTGCATCGAGCATCTCCACGCCCATTGCAGCCAGTCTCTTTGCAAACTCTTTGGTGGCCAATGGTGAAATCGAACTCATATCGACAACGATCTGGCCTGGCCTTAACCCCTCTGCAACGCCTTCTGGACCAAAGAGCACCGTCTCCACATCGGGTGTATCGGGCACGATGATAAAGACGATCTTCGCCTTCTGTGCGACCTCTTTCGAGGAAACACATCTTTTTGCCCCAAGACCGCACAGGTGCTGGATTGACTCCTCGACGATATCAAAAACGTGAACGGTATGCCCCGCCTTGACCAGATGGCCTGCCATGGGCTTGCCCATGATGCCTAAACCAATAAATCCAAGCTCTGCCATATTCTCCTCCTTGATGGTGAATCAAAAGTCTGGTTAAGCAAAGTTATTTAACCTAAATTGAGCAATTCACCTTATCTCCTAAGGGGGG
>CAKZKY010000207.1 GCA_937124575.1 uncultured Pseudomonadota bacterium
AACCAGGTTGTTCATTTTCTTACCTTTGTGTTATGTTATGCTCATTTAGGGTTTTGTCTCTCTCAAGTAAAAATGTCTTACCTGAAAGGAGGAAATGGCATGGCGTTGATCACACCTGAGCAGTATGAAGAAAGTCTCAAAAAAAGAAAGCCCAAAATCTTCATGAATGGGAAGAGGGTTGAGGACTATCTCAGCAATCCGAACATCCGGACGGTAATCGAGGCGAATAAGGCGAGTTATCGCTGGGCTTTAGATCCACTCTCCCAGGACATTATGACAGCCATTTCTCCTCTGACCAATGATCGGGTGAACCGCTACGTCTATGTTTGCCGGAACAGGGAGGACTTGGTGGCAAAAGCCATTGCTGGAACTTTTGCTTCGGAACGACTGGGAACCTGTATCTATCGTTGTCCGGGCCTCGATGCCTTTCACACGCTTGCCAGCACCACCTGGGAGATGGATAAGAATCTCGGAACAGAATATCATTCCCGATTTACAAAATATCTGAGATGGGTTCAGGAAAACGATCTGGTCGTCTCCGGGGCGCTCACCGAACCAAGAGGAGACCGTAAAAAGCGTGCGATTGACTGGCCAGACCCCTTTCTCTCCCTTAAGATTGTTGAGAAGAGACAGGATGGGATCGTTGTTCGGGGAGCGAAGATCAACATCAGCGGAGCTTTTGTAAGTCACGAACTAATCGTTCTTCCCCAATCCGCTAAGAAGAAAGATGAAGGCGATTATGCGCTCGCCTTTGCTATTCCAGCAGATGCGGAGGGGCTCACCTATATCTGTCAATATTCTCCTTATTCGGCCGAACGGGAAATGGCAGAGGATCTCTTTGAACTGGGAAACCCCCTCTTTGGCCAGAGAGAAACGGCTATCGTCGTTTTTGATAATGTCTTCGTCCCCTGGGATCGGGTCTTTCATTGCGGGGAAACCGAATATTCCATAAAACTGGTCGAGCGATTTGCCAAGACCCACCGGATGACCTGCGGAGGAACCTGCAAAGTCGGTTTTATGAATCTGATGATTGGAGCCTGTAAACTTCTTCAGGAATATAAAGGATTGGAAAAAGCACAGCACATCAATGACGAATTAATGGAAATGGTTGTTCTTCGTGAAACCGGAAGAGCGTGCGGTTTGGCTTCGGCAAACCTTGGAAAAGAAGAACCCCAGGGCTCAGGAGTCTTCCTCCCAGATGAGTTGATGGGAAATGTATCGAAGCTCAATATCTGCAATGCTTTCTGGCGTGTGATGGCTTTGGCAGGTGACATCGGTGGAGGACTCATCGTCACCTTACCCTCTTTGAAGGAGCTGAAAAACCCTGAAACGAAAAAGTATGTTGAGGAATTTTTAGGCTTTGGTTCAGACGTCCCGACCGAGTACATTATGAAGGTGACGAAGCTTCTTCAGAACTGGACAGCGGGTCAACATGGAGTCGGAACCTGGCATGGCGCAGGACCGGTCATGGCTCAGAAGATCATGCTTCAGAGGGTGATTGACTACGAACATGAAAAAAACCTAGTCAAAGAGGCTCTGGGTATTCTGGACAAGAGATAATTCAAAGTAACTCAACCCCAATCGATGGTAAAATCTCAACCGATATGTTTCTCGATGATCAATCCCTTATCATGGACCCACACGGGCAAAGATGGTGGTTCCCAAGAAACGCCCACAGGAGGCGAACATCCTATACCGGAGGACCAATTCACCCCGTTCGAAAGTCCTTCTATGTCCCCAGTGCGAAGTTTGGCTTCTATAGGCGTATAAACCTTTTCATTTGGAAGCTGAATATTTTCTAACGGGGTGAACCCACAGGTAGAACCCGTGATCCTCTTAGTTTGGGACTGACACTCAAATCCCCCTCTTAAGTTTAAAGAGGGTGTGTTATAAGGAGAGGTCATTAGCATTCTTTAGGGGTTTCGGAGCTGAGATGATTGTCTCTGGTATTGATGTCGGCAGCCAAAATATTCATATCATTATCAAAATAGATGACCAGATATTAAGCAAAGAAACCGCCCTTGCTGGGATAAAGAAGGCTGACGCAGTCGAGGCTCTATATGATAAAGTTTTAAAGTATGCGGGTATTTCAAAAAAAGATGTGGAGCGTGTGGTGGCAACTGGAAGTGCGGCGAAACGTGTGCTCTTTGCCAATGGTTTCATCTCGGATGTGGCGGCGGATGCCCGGGGAGTGAATAAAGTCATTCCAAATGGGAGGACAATCATTGATGTAGGATCCGAAGAAGCTCGGGCCATCAAGGTAAGTCCCGATGGAAAGGTCATAGATTTTGCCATCAACGATAAATGCGCTGCCGGAACCGGAACGTTTGTGGAGGCTATGGCGCGTGCCCTGGAAATCTCTGTTGAAGAGATGGCAAAGATGGCACTCGATTCCACAAAGTCTATTCCGATGAACGCTCAGTGCGCCGTCTTTGGAGAATCGGAAGTGGTCTCCCTCATTCATCAGAATATCTCTAAACCCGATATATCTCGGGCTGTGATGGATGCTGTTGCAGGGAGGGTTGGGGCAATCGTCCGGATCATCGGACTGGAAAGGGATGTGGTGCTCATCGGCGGCATGGCTAAAAATATTGGATTCGTCCATTCTCTCCAAAACAATATTGAGATGGATATTATTGTTCCGGATGATCCTGATTACATGGGAGCCATCGGCGCTGCGGAAGCCGCTCTCTTAGGTGTTCTGGAGTAACTCCCCCTACCCCCTCTTAATCTAAGAGGGGGAAATCCTCCTTGGGAGATAAGTGGATTAAGTCCAACCATGGGGGAGAGTTGGTGGGATGGTGTATAAATTATAAGGGAATTTGATTGTCTCAACAAGAAAAACCCATTGAATTCTGGCGATGGCCTGAAGCCAGATGGGTCAACTCAGATATCAATTGGAAAAGAGGTAAATTAATCACCGCCGGAGTAGATGTGGGTTCGGTAAGCACTCAGGCGGTGATTATGGTAGATGGTGAGCTTTTTGCCTTCGGCAATACACGCACGGGTTCAGACAGTCCGAACAGCGCTAAAAAAGGGATGGACTATGCCCTTGAGAAGACAGGCATGAAATTGGAGGATATTGATTACTGTATTGGTACGGGCTACGGAAGAGTTAATGTGCCCATGGCGCAACAGACCATCACCGAAATCTCCTGTCATGCCAAGGGAGCCAATTTCATGTATGGCCCTGAAGTCAGGACAGTGATGGATATGGGGGGACAGGATTGCAAAGCCATCAATGTGGATAATCAGGGGAAAGTGCTCAACTTCATGATGAATGACAAATGTGCGGCTGGAACCGGTCGCGGCATGGAGGTTTTTGCAAACCTCATTCATGTCCCTATCTGGGAGATCGGTCCTCGCTCCTTCCAGATATCAAAAGAACCTCCTTCTATCAGTACTACCTGCGTCGTCTTCGCTAAAAGCGAGGTCATGGGACTTCTTGAACAGGGTGTTTCAGAAAACGAGGTTATCGCTGCTTACTGTTCTGCCATGGCCCACCGGATTGCAGAGCTTCTCAAACGATTAGGCGTAAAAGAGAAATTCGTCATCACCGGCGGCATCGCCAAGAATGAAGGTGTGGTCAAAAGGCTCGAAAAAGAGCTTGGGATTAAGACCGCAGAAAAGGTTTGGGCAAATCAAAAATATCGCAAGAACAACTATCCCTTTGATACCCAGATTGCCGGTGCTATTGGAGCTGCCCTCTTTGCACAGGCCTTACTGGAGACTGGAAAAGCGAAAAGTGTAAAAAAAACTGGAATAGTGGAATCATGGAACATTGGAATGTTGGGTAGAATCCGATTTATATAAACCTCAGTGTTAATCCGCTGTTACACTATCCCATAATTCCAGTATTCCATTATTCCATCAAGAAATTTATGGTTGCTCATTACGGGTTTAAGGATGGTTCGGGAGATTGGTTTCTCACTTTGGACACAGACAAATGTAATGGCTGTGGTAAGTGTGTGGAGGTCTGTCCGGTAAAAATACTCGAGGTGGGGCCGGACGAAATAGACCCTTTCCGTGAAGAACCGGTGGCTTCTGTAAAACATGATGAGCGGAAGAAGATCCGTTACCATTGCGCCCCCTGCAAACCCGGTTATGGATCTGAACCGCCGCCCTGTGTCGCCGTTTGCAAACCTGGAGCCATTTCCCACTCCGAAGGGTGGAAGGCATGCTTTAAAGATAGTCATCAGTGATCAGTCATTATTTTATCGTCTATCGTCCATCGTCCTTCGGTTGTCGTTTATTATGAGTAGAGAAGAAGAACTCAAACAACAAGGCTGGGAGAAACGATTTACCATGGACGAGGCCCGCCTCTCGGATATGGCTGAGCAATATAAAGAACTCGGTTTTGAAGTCCTCGTTGAGCCCGTTGATCTTGCTTCAGAAGAATGCACCAGTTGCTTGGCCGGAACCCCCCAACGTTACAAAACCCTCTATACCCGTCTGAAAAAATAAGCTTTCAAACCTTCAATAAAATAGGCTGATTTTGTACATCATGATAAGCCTTTTTAAAATGAGGGGACAGGATGGAAATGATTGATTTTGGTGAGCTTGGAATCTGAACATCTAAAAGAGTTATTGAAATATGGTTCAACGCTCATCTTTTTACTGGGTTTTCAGCTTTTCCAAGAAGGCTCTGGGAGAAACAATCTCCATCTTCCTTATCCTTTTTAAACTCTGTTCCTTATCTCCGGTGACAAACAGGTCTATCTCTCCATTTAAGGCACAGGATAAAACGATTCGGTCATCCTTATCCATAATTCTAATGTCAGGGAAAGAAGATGGGATTATTCGATCATCCAATTTAGGAGATCGCTTTCTTGGATGGGTGGAACACGAAGTGAATGATTTTCGGATTCTTCAACATCTCTGTAATTGACTTCAACCTGTTTTATTCCTTTTGCCTTGCTATAACGAGCGGTGATGGAGGCTGCTTTTTCCAACTCTCTCCCATCTCCTTTCCCTCTCAAAAGAGAGATAGGGCCTGGATAGCGAACTGTTTTTAGAAGAATATCCCCAATCCGGGCGAAAGTTTGGATCTTCTGATTCTCCTCTTCATTTCTTCCGACCACTAGCTTGACTTTAGGAGAGAGCCGAAAATGCCTTCCGAACTTCAAAAGGTGGACATCATTAAGGGAAAACTCTGGATGATGATTCATCAAATCCTTCATCCTTCGTCCAAACCCTGGGTCCGTAAGAAGACATCCACCGGCAGGACAGGGGTAGTCACGGATACCAAATTCCTCAGCCAATTTAATCTGTGGCTTTCTTGATCGGCCCTGGATATTTAAGAGTTTCGTTCGATCGATCCACCCTTCCTTTTCTGGCAGGGTGATAGGAAGGAATTGAGCTGAAAGAGGCCGCAGAATCAGCCCCACCAATCCAGCCTCCTTTTCAATCAGACGCATCGCATCCCTTCTCTGGGACATCGGTCTCTGCCCAAGGACTTCGCCGGTGACGATGAAAGAGGCACCAGACTCCTCCATATAGGTCTTGGCCTTTTTCAGTATGAAGATCCGGCAGTCTATACATGGATTCATATTGCTTCCATAACCGTGTTTGGGATGTCTTACAACATCGAGGTACTCCTCGGAAACATTAAAGACTTTCAAGGGAATACCCAGAGTTTCAACAGCCTTTTGAGAAGCCAGACACGTGGCTCCCCTGGTCGTTCAGGTACAGAAGACCGTCATAAAGTTGAGACCCTCCAGATCAATCCCCTGCTCAAGGACGATTCTTGCTGCCAGCGTGCTATCAAGGCCTCCCGAAAGAAGGGCAATTGCCTTCATCTCAAAACCTCATTCATCGAACCTGAACGAAACCCCTGAAGGTCGAGAGTGACGTACCGGTAACCGATCATCTTGAGACGCTCGACCACCTTTTCTCTGACTGGCTCGTCCAGCATTCTTTCGATTTCTTCTTTATGGATTTCGATTCTTGCAAGATCATCGTAGTGCCTGACCCTGACCTGTTTGAAACCTAATCCAATCAGAAAGTCTTCTGCCTCACTCACCTGTTTCAATTCTTCTAAGGTGATTTCCTGACCGTATGGAAAACGGGAGGCAAAGCAGGCAAAGGAGGGCTTATCCCAGGTCGGAAGTCCAAGCGATTTTGAAACCTCCCTTACATCCGCCTTGGTGAAGGATGCCTCGAGGAGAGGACTTCGAATCCCCAATTCTTCGATCGCCTTCTTACCCGGCCGGTAATCCTTCTCATCATCTAATGTGGAACCTTCTATGACAAAAGGGATTTGCTTCTGTTGAGCCAGGCTCTTCAATTCGCTAAAGAGTTCTCTTTTACAAAGATAACAGCGGTCAGGCGGGTTCTGTGAGAATCCCTTAATCTCCAGTTCATTCGATTCGATCAAGAGATGTTTTACGCCCATCTGTTTCGCCGTCTTATTCGCAAATTTGAGCTCCCTTTCAGGATAGAGAGGAGAGAGTGCGGTCACTGCGAGAACATTCTCTGTGCCAAGGGCATCTCTTGCCATTCTCAGGAGAAAGGTGCTATCCACCCCCCCGGAAAAAGCCACTATCACCTTTCCCATTGAGAAAAAAACCTCTTTTAGGTTTTCAATTTTTGTCTTTAACTCTTTTTTCCCCACTCCGAACTCCGAACTTCTTTAATCCACCCTCCCCCAATAACCGTATCACCATCATAAAACACAGCCGCCTGTCCGGGGGTGATGGCCTTCTGGGGATTCTTAAAAATCACTTCCACGGCATCCAATCCCTTGGGAAAGAGCGTGGCTTCGGCACCCGGATGGTTATATCGTATCTTCACCCTGCAGGAGATGGATGAGGTTTCTTTGGATGGACGTATCCAGTTGACTGAGTCAACCATAAACGTATCTCTGTAAACTTCCTGTTCTTCTCCCACGACTATGGCGTTCTTTTCACGGTCTATTCTAATGACATAGAGTGGCTTTCCCTTGGCGAGACGAAGTCCTCTACGCTGTCCGATGGTGTAAAATGCGATCCCCTTATGCATTCCCAGGACCTTTCCTTTTCTGTCCATAATCGGACCAGGGA
>CAKZKY010000208.1 GCA_937124575.1 uncultured Pseudomonadota bacterium
ACCGGTTTGCATGGGATCTGGTCTTCATCATTGATCTGATCTTTTCTGGTATCCTCGTCCTTCCATGGTTGGTGAGTTTTTTCTTAAAGCAAGGCGCACAATGGGTCTGCAGGGGATCCCTCATTGGGCTTGCCGTCTATATCCTCTTTTGCTGGTTTCAACATGGAGAGGCATTAAAAGAGGCGAGGCATTTTTCAAAAGGTTTGGGTGAGAAAGTCATTCAGGTTGCAGCTTTGCCTCAGCCTGGTTCTCCTTTTCGTTGGGCCCTCTATGTGGAAACAAAAGCTAATGTTTATCAGGGCTTTGTAGATCTGACGAGGAAGGATGCTCCTGAACCTATCTCTCCCCAGTCTTCCTTCTTTAGCAGGTTGGACAGCCTTTATTATCCATCCAGAAATATTCCATTCCAATCCTGGGAAAAAATGCCAGACTCACCATGGGTGAAGAAAGCTCTCACTTCAGAAGGAGTCAAGTTCTTTTACTGGTTTGCTCGATTTCCTGTTGTGAAGTCTGTCAATTCAACAGACGGAAGACATAGAGTGGAGTTTATGGATGTGAGGTTTTATCTTCCTGGAATCCGTCTTCCTTTTGTCTATTACGTGGAATTGGATGACTCAGGACAGATTCGGTCGGAGGGGATTGTTGAGGATGGGAGAAGGCTATAAACTCACCGTAATTGCCATGGCCGCCTGGCCTCCCACGAACGATAAAAATGACCCTTAAGACAAGGGGAAGAGGTTAGGGCAATGAAGCCGGTTTGGTAAAAAAGGTCAATGGGTTAAGGCTAATGATTTAAACTCTTGCCCTTACCTATAGACCAAACTGGCATCTTCACCCTCACCGCTACCTAATATTTTTATTTCCCGCGATTCCCAATCTCCTTTTTATAATCTCCAGGATGCCAGACATGGTTGGACCGGCCTGACCATGGATCACCAGATCAGCCAGATCATCATAAGGAGTTGGATCGCGGTTGATGATGACCAGTTTAGCACCACTTCTTTTGGCAATGAGGGGCATAGAGGCAGCAGGCTGGACAACCAGGGAAGATCCGATGACGATGAAAAGGTCGCAAGTCGAAGACCGGTAATAAGCCTCTTCGGTTTCTCTTTCAGGCATGGCTTGGCCGAAAGAGATGGTTGCTGGCTTGAGAGGACCACCACAGTCATCACAATATGGGACCTTGGTCCCTTTTTTAATCCATTCCTGAATCTCATCCCGATCATACCTTTTTTTACAATCCAAGCAGGTCACATACATGGCTGTTCCATGCAGCTCAATAATCCGTTCTTCCGAATTTCCTGCCTTATGATGAAGACCATCAATATTCTGTGTTATGACACAGTCGAGCTTACCCAGTTTCTCAAGTTCGGCAATGGCAAGGTGGGCGAGATTAGGTTGAGCCTTCTTCATCGGCCCATACATCTCCGTGGCCATCTCCCAGTATTTTTCACGGGAACGTTCGTTGGCAATAAAGTTCTGGTAATAAAAGTCCTCGGGATTATATTTATCCCAGACTCCGCCAGGGCTCCGAAAATCAGGGATCCCTGATTCTGTGCTGAGTCCGGCTCCTCCGAAAACCACTACTTTCTTGGCTTCAAAGATCCATTGGGCCACTTCTTCAATCTGATTCATCATAAAGTATGCCTCTTTGGAAGATAGATTAAATTACCCAATAATCACCAATAACCAAATTTTCAATAATGCAATATTTCCGTTATTGGGTATTGGAAATTATTTGGTCCCGCCTTAGCAAGATTGGAATTTGGTGATTGGAATTTATATTGTCTATATCACACCTCTCTCCTTGCTTGCAAGGTCAAGATAGCATGTGATAGTATTTAAAAATGAGATGCAATTTGATCAAACAGGGCTATCCTCAGGGAAGCTGTTATGTGGAGGTGGAAGGAGGAAAATCCTTGGCCTGTGAGGCGACCCTGAAGGAGTCAGATAGAGGGTTGCTCCGACTGATCTCTGCTGCCCACCTTTCGCGTCCTGAGAATTATCTCTCCATCTATCAATCGGGATGTAACTTCTCCTGCCGAAAATGTCATTCCTGGGCATTCACTAAGAAAGCAACGGGCGAATGGTGGTCACCGGAGGATGTGTTAAAAGCCTGTAAGGAGTATGAGAAGGGAGTAACCATATGGGAACCGCGGGAGAGGGCCACTGCCTATCATGCGCATGATTCCTGCCGGTGTTGTGGAGCTTGTGTCATGTATGGAAAGCGATCGAAGCTCTGTCCGAAGGTCATCCAAAAGAAGGATATCATTTTAAGCCCACAGGGCTGGGGGCCAGCGCGGAACATCGTTGCCTTTACTGGAGGAGACCTAACCTGTTGTCCAGATTTTTATGTTCAATGTGCTCAATTGATAAAATCTGAGACCAATCTCTGGGTGTTGATCGAGACCAATGGTTATGGTTTGACTCCTCAGAATCTCGATGCTCTGCAAGAGGCGGGGGTCGATTCTTTCTGGCTTGACATCAAAGCCTATGAGGGGACCGACCACAAATGGTTGACAGGCTGTTTTAATCGAAACATCCTGAAGCTTCCCGAAGAGATCCTAAAGAAAGGATTTGTTCTGGAGGTTCTTTCACTCTATATTCCCAACCTGGTGGAGACCCCCCAATTGAAGAAGATTGCCCGGTTGCTCTTTGATGTTGACCCTGAAATTCCATTTACGATCCTCGCCTTTTTTCCGGAATACCAGATGAAGCGATTTCGGAGTCCAAAGGCATCGGAGATGGTCTCAGCCTATCACGAAGTTAAATCGGTTGGGTTGGTGAATGTCAGACTTGGAAACACGGGGATTTTCGCTTCCTCTGAAGAGGATTACCGACTTTTAAAGCAAGAGGTAGAAGCAGGAAACTACTGAAATACGGTTTGGTGAATGGATACCCCAAATGGTCTTGCACGATAAAATCGTTATGCACAAGCCAAATGTTAAAGGTGAGGGCTATGAAGCCGGTTTGGGCAATGGTCAATGGGATAGGGCTAATGATTTAAACCCTTGCCTTTACCCAAAGACGAAATGGGCGCCTTCACCCAATGGTTTATTTTGTTGAATCGGTTTCAACATTGTGGTAATGGAAAGGCGAGGGCAAGGAGAAGTTATGGAGAAGATGATTCTCATCGTAGACGATGATGAGAGCATAGTTCAGTCAATCACTGGCGTTCTTAAAGATGAAGGGTTTCAGGTTGCGACAGCCCAAAGTGGTGAGGAGGCAATAGAAACCATTCAGCGAGAAAATCCGGATGTTGCCCTTATTGACATCTGGTTGCCAGGAATGGATGGTATTGATGTCTTAAGGCGATTAAAAGGAATGGTTCCGGAATGCCAGGTAATTATGATTTCAGGCCACGCAACCATATCCACAGCGATGGCCGCTGTTAAGTTAGGGGCTTTTGACTTCATCGAGAAACCCATCTCTCTGGATGTCCTTCTTATGACAATTCATCGGGCGCTGGACCACCAGATGGAGTCGTCAGACGATAAAAGGCCTCAAGAGATCCTTTCCGAAAAAGAGAGCTCTCCTTCTCCCATCATCCCTTCCATCACTGAGCGAGTTCACCCCAGAAAGTCTGAGGGGAGAAAAGGGAGTTCGTTTCTCCTTCAGCGGACCATTAAAAAGAGCGTTGTCCTCTATGGAACAGGACTCCATTCTGGGATGAAGACCGGGCTTCTCTTTCAACCTCTCCCCCCTCATAGCGGAATTCTATTTGGTAATGTCTCTAATGAGGAGGTGGTCCCTGCCCATCTCGACTATGTCCAGACAACGGAGTACGCCACCTCTCTGAAGAGAGGAATGGCCATTGCCAAGACGATCGAGCACCTGATGGCCGTTCTTCACGCCTATCGTATTACGAATCTCATGGTTAAGATGATCGAGGAAATTCCCATCATGGATGGTTCTGCGCTGGAATTCTGTAGAATCATCGAAGAGGCCGGAATCGAAGAACAGGAAGAGCGAGCAAACGAAATCGTTATCGATCGAAGGTTCGAAATCGTTCATAAGAACAAATTGCTCATCGTTGAGCCGGCAGAGATCTTTTCAGTCCGTTATTTTTTAGATTATCCCTCTCCCATCGGGCAGCAGACTTTCGAGTTTGTGTTAGAGAGCGAAGAGAAATTCAAAGACCAGATCGCCCCTGCAAGGACTTTTGGGTTTTTAAAGGACATAGAGATGCTCGAACGGATGGGATTGGGCAGTGGCGGACGCCTTCACAACTTCATCCTGGTCGACGATGAAAAGATCGTCAATACGGAGCTGAGATTCTCAGATGAGTTCGCCCGACACAAGATTCTCGATCTCATCGGCGATTTCTATCTACTCAGTCGTCCAGTCCGGGGAAAAGTGACCGCACACTTGACCGGCCATACAGAAAATATTGCGATGATGAGAAAGATACAGGAAGGGATGCTAAGGAAAGAGAGGTAAGAAGAGAAGCCCTTTCAAGGAGGAGGAGCGATGGCACAAGAAGAGCGGATTCCCGTCAAAGAATTTCTGGATATGTTGGCCGACATCCTGGCCGAAAAATATTTTGGGCGGCTGAATGATCGCATGAAGAAGATTCCTGAGCTTCGAAGGTTAATCACTGCGAAAGAGGCAGGACAATACCTGAGCCTTTCTACTGATACCATCTACCGGATGGCCGCCCAGAAAAGACTTCCCTACCTTAAAATCGGTGACCGGGTCCTCTTTGACATCAAGAGACTCGACCAATGGATCGAGAAACATCTGATCAAAGAGAAAGAATTGAAGAGGGAGGAGCTGAAGCCAGAGATGGAATCTGGTAAATCGAACACCCGAACATCAAGGGAGTCCGATCTCCTGACCCTTCTTAAGAAAAAAGGAAAAGATTAGAAAACCTTGACACAGTTCTCGCAATCGAAAGTCACAACTTGTATTGTCAATGAACCCTCAATTTGATCTGATCGCACAATACTTTCCATTGAGATGCTTCCAATCCTCATTGAGATTGACCAGTTCATGACTTTATAACCCGAGTTCTTTTAGCTTTTCAGGGGTTGGGATGCCGTCTTCTGACCAGCCACGGTACTCGTAGTATTCGCTGAGCATCTGGCCGAGGGGCGGAAGGTTTGGGGTGAGGCCTTGTCCGACCCTTTTAAAAGTGAGGTGCCGAAAGGGGAGGGTGTCATCTTTCCGGCTAATTCCTAATCTCACATTGTAGAGTCGCTTCAGATTGAAAATTCTTTCTCCTGTTTTTACGAAGTTATCTACACTCATTTCTCTGCCAGTTACGTATTGATACCAATTCGCCATATCGGTAATGGTGACACCACCGAACAGAATAAATTTGCAGAGTTTTAGTGAGTCCATCATTCCCATCAAGTTCTGGCTCTTGGCTGCAACCATTCCTTTTCCTTTAACTTCAAAGCGATCCATCGGTTCTGGAATGCCCATCTCGGGAGACTTCAGTACCCTCTCAAACGTGTGGCTGAGACCAGCCAGATGGCAGGCTCCCCGTGAAGAGGTAGCCAATCCGGTTGCCCCGGCGTTATATCCTCTCGGATCGTGAGCAGGGAGTTCAAGACCCTTGATATGGGGTGCAAATTCCACGGAATTCTTTCCGATGATTTCCGAGGCCCTCTTTACTCCTTGGCCTAAGACTGCTCCAAAGCCTTTCTTATAAGCAATCATTTTAATCATCTCGATCATGGCCTCTTCATTTCCCCACCGAAGTTCAATTCGGTCTGTATCCTTCTTATCAATCAACCCTTTTTCAAAAGCCTCCATTCCAAAAGCGATCACAGCACCTGTGGAGATGGTGTCAAGGCCGAACCGGTTGCAAAGTTCATTGGCATAGCAGAGAGCCTCGAGATGATCAATCAGGCAGTTACTTCCAAGGAGGGCAAGGGTCTCATATTCGGGTCCAGCTCCTTCCACTCCAGCATAGGGCCCTTTTTCTATTTTGACTTTTCTTCCGCACCCTAACATACAGCCATCACAGAAATAACGGCCCGTTAGCAACGTTTCAGAGAGGGTGAATCCATTGATCTTCTCTGCCGATTCCTCCCACCGTCCGATAAATTTCCAGTTCTGAAGGGGTAACGTTCCCATGGCTTCAAAAACAGAGAGAGAGCCTGCGGTTCCATATTTTCTGAAGTTCTCCGCATTTTTGTTGATCATGCCCCCAAATTCCTTTGGAAGGCGTCTCACTTCACCTGGATGGGCGACTTCGATCTCTTTCGTCCCAAAGACCACGATGGCTTTAAGGTTTTTTGAGCCCATGACTGAGCCCATCCCGCAACGGCCAGCAGCACGAGCATCTCTGCCATCGGTCATAATCGAGGAGAGCAAAACCTGGTTTTCTCCAGCTTGTCCAATGGTGCTAATCACCGCCTTCTCATGGGTCTCGGATTTCAAGATGGCATCCACCTCATAGGTGTCTTTTCCCCAGAGGTGGGATGCCTGCCGGATCTCAACCTTCTCATCGTTGATCCAGAGATAGATGGGTTTTTCTGATTTGCCTTTTATGAGGATACCATCGAACCCTGCTTTTTTCAGGTAGGCACCCCAAGTACCCCCCACATCCGATTCGCCGAAGATGCCTGTCAGGGGTGAACGGGTAACCACGGCATGTCTTCCGGAGAGGGGGACCGAAGTTCCTGTGAAAGGCCCGGTCATAAAGATCAGAGGGTTTTCAGGACTCAGGGGATGAGTTTTTTCATCCGTCATCTCATATAAATATTTTGCTCCAAGGCCACTTCCTCCGATGAAGGATTCCAGCCAATCCTCTTTCAATGGTTCGATCTGGACTTTGGAGTGGGTGAGGTCGATCTTAAGCAGTTTTCCAAGATAACCTTTCAGTCTCATCCTATAATCCTCTCCATAGAAGATGTTTACTATGATATACTATGACACAACCTTATCCTTCATTCAATCGACTTATTCCCTTTTTTCTCATGGAGAACTTACTGCCCTTCTCCTAAACAGGGCCAAAAGATTCATGGATTGAAGTCTCATCAAATTTCTTTATATTGTCACCGAATTGTCACAAAAGGAGTTTATAA
>CAKZKY010000209.1 GCA_937124575.1 uncultured Pseudomonadota bacterium
TTGAGGATGAGTGCTGAGGCCGCATGCATCAGGGGCGAATTCTTCCCGGTGATGATGTGGCCATTGGGCAGCTCAATAGCAGCCCCGCAATAGATACCTTCATTTCCCTTGCCGTTCCTTTCCGCTTCTATAGCCGCTTGTCTCGCATATCTGACGACGATTCGGTCTTCGGGTTTTGCATTTAGGTCTTCGAGTAGAAGTTCTACTTTCTGGACCGTCTCCTTATCCACAAATCCGATGGCATATTCGCAAGCATAACGGAAGTATCTCCGAATAATCTCCTGAATGGCCGCCTGCCTCACAACCTCATCATTGATGATACCAAATCCAGCCCGGTTCACTCCCATGTCTGTAGGCGATTTGTAGAATGAATGCTGCCCTGTGATCTTTTCAATAATTCGTCTGAGCACGGGAAAGGCTTCTACATCTCGATTATAGTTAACGGTCTTCTCATTATAGGCCTCAAGGTGGAAGGAGTCGATCATATTAAAGTCTCGGATATCGGCCGTTGCAGCTTCGTAAGCCATATTGACCGGATGTTTCAGGGGAAGATTCCAGATGGGGAAGGTTTCAAATTTGGCATAACCTGCATGGTTTCCCCGTCGGTGTTCATGGTAAATCTGCGACAGGCAGGTGGCGAGTTTTCCACTGTTCGGACCAGGACCTGTGACGACCACTATGGGTTTGGTAGTACGAATATACTCATTGGCGCCATACCCCTCCTCGCTCACAATGGTCTCCACATCGGTGGGGTATCCTTTGGTAAATGGATGGGTATAGACTCGAATGTTTCTTCGCTCCAATTTCTTCTTGAAAATCGTTGCTGCGGGTTGATTTTCGTAACGGGTGATGACCACTCCAACGACTTCGATCCCCCATTCCTTAAGATCGTCAATCAACTTTAAGGCATCCGAATCGTAGGTAATCCCGAAATCGGCTCTCACTTTTTTCCGCTCAATGTCTCCTGCATAGATACAGAGGATGACTTCCGATCTGTCCCGAAGTTTCTGAAGCAAGCGCATCTTCACATTGGGGTCGAAGCCTGGTAAGACTCGGGAGGCATGGTAATCGAAGAGGAGCTTTCCACCAAATTCGAGATACAATTTATTGTCGAAGCGGGTAACCCGATCCAGTATGGCCATGGTCTGTTCGGCAAGGTACTTCTCGTTGTCAAAACCGATCTGTGTTGGCATCAAATTTCCTTTCGGATTCATATAAACCTACTCGTCTTGAGTTGTCAATATAGTATGATGTGGTGAATTTTAAAAAATTGAGTTAAAACAGATGGCAATTTGAAGGAGTTGACATGGATCCCATTCGAAATTTTATTCAGAGATTGAGCCCGTCCGAACGCCATTTGTTAAAAGCCCTGACAACACCCTCCAAAATTCAAGGCTTTCTTGACGAGATTCCTTACAGCACAGAATCGATTTACCGTTGCCCTGTGCGCGTTTTTCGCGAGCGAAAGGCTCACTGTTTTGATGGGGCCCTGTTTGCAGCGGCAGCCCTACGACTGTTAGGCCATCCCCCGCTTATTTTGGAGATGGTTCCCAACGGCAGAGATGACGACCACCTTCTGGCCTTATATCAACGTAATGGCCATTGGGGTGCTGTCGCCAAATCGAATTTTGTGGGGTTGCGATTTCGGGAGCCTGTTTATCGAAGTCTGAGAGAGTTAGTGATGTCCTACTTTGAACAATTTTTTAATGTGGAGAGGGAGAAGACCTTGCGAAGTTATAGCCTTCCCCTCAATTTAAAGAGGTTTGATCGATGGAACTGGATGACGAGCGATGAATCTCTGGATCAGATTTCACAGAGGTTGGATCGAATTCGGAAGATTTCACTGCTCACCCAACCGATGATATCGAACCTTTCGGTGGTGGATGAGCGGTCCTATCGTGCCGGGTTACTTGGATCGAATCGAACAGGCCTATTTAAGCCAGAACGTAAAAGACCATAACCGCCCTCACTCTTCAACCCAAATGAAGTCGGCGATCTTCGCTCGGTCTTCCATGGCCATTCCTTTTGTCGCCAATGCGGTTACGATGACTGCGATTTTTAG
>CAKZKY010000210.1 GCA_937124575.1 uncultured Pseudomonadota bacterium
TTAAAAATTTCAATTTTTTTCGATATTCGAATTTCGGATTTGCGGTTTTCGGGAATTGACATCCCACGGTTGAAAGTGCTAAACCCTACACCGATACAGAGATGGAAGGAGAAAGGATGAATTTTCAGGAGTTGATCTTCTCATTGGAGCGATTCTGGGCGGATCAGGGTTGTGTGATCCAGCAACCCTATGACATCGAAGTGGGTGCAGGGACATTTAACCCTGCCACCTTTCTCAGGGTCCTTGGTCCTGAACCCTGGAAAGTTGCTTATGTGGAGCCCTCCCGTCGTCCAACAGACGGTCGATATGGAGAGAATCCCAATCGCCTTCAACACTATTATCAGTACCAGGTCATTATCAAACCTTCTCCCATCAATATTCAGGAGGTCTACCTCGACAGTCTGAAGTCTTTTGGCATTGATCCTATCGGCCATGATATCCGTTTCGTGGAAGACGACTGGGAGTCCCCCACGCTCGGAGCGTGGGGATTGGGCTGGGAGGTTTGGCTTGACGGAATGGAGATTACTCAGTTCACCTACTTTCAACAGGCAGGCGGTATTGAGCTCAACCCCATTCCTGTGGAAATCACCTATGGGATTGAGCGGATCGCCATGTATCTGCAGGGCGTGGAGAATGTCTATGACCTTGAATGGACTAAAGGGATTAAGTATGGCGATGTGCATCACCGTGGAGAAGTGGAATTCTCTACTTACAATTTTGAGGCTGCAGATGTGGAGATGCTCTTTTACCTCTTTGAGATGTATGAAAAAGAGGCAAAGCGCTTGGTTGAGTGGGGGCTTGTCCTTCCAGCCTATGATTATTGTTTGAAGACCTCACACACTTTCAATCTTCTTGATGCCCGGGGAGCAATCAGTGTCACTGAAAGGATGGGTTATATCCTGAGGGTGAGAACCTTGGCGCGATTATGTGCTGAAGCATACCTGAAGCAGAGGGAAGAGATGGGGTTTCCGCTACTAAAAAAGGGTTCGGAGTAGGATTGGCATTTATTGCCGACAAACATGATGACGGAGATTTCTAAATCATGAAGGAACTGCTTCTCGAGATCGGGACCGAAGAGATTCCTGCGGGGTTTATCCCTCCAGCCTTATCAAATCTCAAAGAACTTGTTCAAAAGGAGTTTGAGGCAAATCGGATCGATTTTAAGGGGGTGAAAACCTTGGGGACACCAAGGCGGCTCGTCCTCTTCATCGAATCGGTTTCAGAAAAACAGAGAGACGAGGAGGTAAGGAGGATAGGACCTACGAGGATGGTTGCCTTCGATTCGGATGGCCAGCCGACAAAGGCCGCTATTGGGTTTGCAAAGGGCCAATCCGTTCCGGTCGAATCCCTCGAGGTCATTCGGACCGAAAAAGGAGAGTATGTCTGTGCCGTAAAAAGGGAAGCTGGAAAACCGATCCTCAACATACTTCCACAGATTCTTCCCAAAATCATCCTTTCGATCCCATTCCAGAAATCGATGCGATGGGCAGAGACTCCCATCCGTTTTGCCCGACCCATTCATTGGATTCTCGGTCTTTTCGGCGGAGAAGTGATCCCTTTTGATGTGGGAGGTATCCAAAGCGGAAACATCACCTATGGCCATCGCTTTTTGCACCCTGAACCCATCGTGGTGAAGGATTTCAAGACCTACTTACAGAAGACGAGCGAAGCCTTTGTCATTGTCGATCCTGCCGAAAGGAAGAAGAAGATTGAAGAAGAGATGATCCGGGAAGGCGCAAAGGTTTCCGGAAGAGTTTTGAAAGATGAGGAACTGCTTGATGAGGTCAATTACCTGGTGGAGTACCCCAAACCCTTCTGCGGAAGTTTTGACGATAAATTTCTTCAACTTCCCCAAGAAGTGGTCATTCACTCGATGAAGGAGCACCAGCGATACTTTCCTCTCATGGATGATCATGGAAAGTTAATACCCCATTTCATCTTCATCAGCAATATTGTGCCAAAAGATGAGAAAGTGGTGGTGAGGGGAAATGAAAGGGTTCTGAAAGCCAGGCTATCCGATGCCTCTTTCTTCTTTCAGGACGATTTGAAAGTTCCTTTGGAGAAGAGGGTGGAAGCATTGAAAAAGGTGGTCTTTCAGGCAAAGTTAGGGACTTCTTATGAAAAGGTGATACGATTTAAAAATCTGGCTTTATTCATCACGGGACGTATTAACCCGAAACTCCAGGAGGTGGTCGAGAGGGCCGCCTTCTTATGTAAAGCCGATCTGGTGACCGGAATGGTGGGAGAGTTTCCAAAGCTGCAGGGAATTGTTGGCAGGGAGTATGCTCGGCTCTCAGGGGAAAAGCCAGAGGTTTGTGAGGCGATCTACGAACACTATTTGCCCGCTTTCTCAGGAGATCGGTTGCCTTCAAGCCCTATCGGCGATATTGTGAGCATTGCAGACAAGATGGATACGATTGTGGGCTGTTTTGGGGTTGGACTCCTTCCAACCGGAACAGCGGACCCCTTTGGCCTGAGACGACAGGCATTAGGCATTATACGCATCATTCTCGAAAAGGAATATTCCCTCTCCCTCACAGAATTAATTGAGGAAAGCGGTCGGCAATTGAAGGAGAAGATGGAGCGATCGTTTTCCGAAGTGGAAGCAGAGGTTATTGAGTTCTTTAGAATTCGCTACCAGAACTATCTGCAGGATAAGGGATATCCCTTTGATGTGATCGAAGCCGTCCTTTCCACTTCATTTGATCAACTCTTAGACATTCAGCACCGAATTGATGCCTTAAGGGAAGCGAGGGAATGGAGCGACTTCGAATCGATTGTGATCGGCTTTAAACGGGCGATGAATATTTTAAAGGGAGCACCATCAAGAAGAGAGTTAAATCCTTCCCTCTTTTCGGAACCAGCCGAGAAGAATCTCCATCAAACCTTTATTAGAGCAAAGGAGAGGGTTGATCAGCACCTAAAAAAGAGGAATTACCCCTCTGCCCTCCTTGAGATGACTCGGATGAAAAGTCCGATTGATGAGTTCTTCGACCGTGTGATGGTGATGGTCGAAGACGAAGCGAACCGGAACAACCGCCTTGCCCTTCTCGATGAGATTGGGCAACTTTTCCTAAGATTTGCAGACTTCTCCAAACTTACCTGATCCAATTATTGAGAGATTTTAAAGTCGAATTGAATATGAAATAATCAACAAAATCAATTAGTTATATTAAAGACAGTTAAAATAGTGTAATACGGCTTCATATTTTCCTTGACAAAAAAGAGATAACAGTATAATTTTAAACAATAATTTATCTTGTGCTATGAGGAGTGGATTTAAATTGATTCAATCGAGGAGGATGATATGAAAAAGCTGATGGGTTTCAACCTTATTGTAGTGCTTTTGCTTTCCTTCTTTTTTACTTTATCCATTATGGCTCAGGAGAAGAAAGAAGCCGAGGAAGTTTATACCATCAAGAAAGGGGATACACTCTGGGACATATCGGCTAAATTTTTAAAAGATCCATTTTTATGGCCGAAATTGTGGCAGAGAAATCCCTACATCACGAATCCCCACTGGATTTATCCGGGAAATCCTATCCGTCTTTCTCCTATTGAGGAGGTAAAGAAGGAAGAACCGAAGAGGGTCGTTGAGGAGAAACCCGAGGTTAAAGAAGTTAAACCAGTGGTGGCAGAAGTGAAGAAGGTGGAACTTCCTCCGGTTGTTGAGAAGAAACCAGAGGTGGTCGAAAAGAAGATACCGGTTGAGCAGAAGAGAGTTATTCCGGAGATTCGTTCCGCCGGTTTCATCGCGGGTTTCGATTATAAGGGAATCGGTACCGTCCTTGATAATAAGGAAGGAAAGAACTTGATGGCAGAAGGCGATGTGCTCTATCTGGCCTTTAAGACGGCGGACCCGATTGCGATTGGAAATAAGTACACCATTTTCAAGGCTACAGATGATGTGGTGGATCCAGAGACACAAAAGAAGATCGGCAGAAAGTATAACATCGCCGGAAATGTTGAAATCATCGATCGGTTTGGGAATTTTTATACAGCGAGGGTTCTCGAAGCCTTTGAGGCCATCCATAAGGGCGACATGATCCAGCCTTACTCAAAAGAGAAGATGGAGTTCTGACGAAAAGGCAATTATCGAAAGATTGGATTTCCGTGATTATGAAAAGCTTTGGAGGTTGTTGATCGCCTCCAAGGCTTTTTTTGTTAAGGCTCGATATGGCTGAAGAACTTTTTTATTGGCTTGCTCTAAATTTTATACCTGGGGTCGGGTCCGTTTTTATTAAAAGACTCCTCGATCGGTTTAAGACTCCAGAGGCCGTCTTTCGAGCCTCCCTGAAAGAGTTGTTAGAGGTTGAGGGATTGGGTGAGAAGGTGGCTTCTGCTATTCGAAAAGGGCCACCTGAGGAGGCTATCAAGAGAGAACTCTCTTTACTGGAGAAGTGGAATGCGAAAATTATTACTTTAAGGGACGAGGTTTATCCTGATCGTCTGCGGAACATCTATGATCCACCACCTCTGCTCTACTTACGGGGAGAGCTGAAGAAAGAGGATGAGTTGGCTATTGCCATTGTAGGGAGCAGGAAGACCACGCCCTATGGTAGGTGGGTCACAGAAAAGATTGGTCGGGATCTTGCCCGTTATGGGGTTACCATTGTGAGCGGAATGGCAAGAGGCGTCGATTCAATGGCTCATTGGGGTGCCATTTCAGGAGGAGGCCGAACCATTGCTGTCCTGGGGTGCGGCGTGGATGTGGTTTACCCTCCTGAAAACAGAAATCTATTCGGAAAGATCCTTGATCAGGGAGCAGTACTTTCAGAATTTCCAATGGGTTCTCCTCCGGAAGGAGGCCATTTCCCGAAAAGGAACCGGATCATCAGCGGACTCTCCATTGGCGTAGTGGTCGTGCAGGCCAGCGCGGATAGTGGTTCTTTGATCACAGCCAACTACGCTCTCGAACAGGGAAGGGAGGTCTTCGCCATTCCCGGAAATATCGGGGCAGATGGGAGCCGGGGGACCAATCGATTAATCAAGGATGGAGCAAAACTGGTTGAATCGAGCGAAGATATTCTGGAGGAGATACTGCCTCAATGGAAGCGAGAGAAAGAGAGCGTTGAAGAGGTTGAGACTCGAGGGCCGGAATTGGATAAAGAGGAAAGGATTCTCTATGAGATGTTAGGAGAGACTCCCCTCCATATTGATCTCTTAATTCGTGAGAGCCAATTGGAACCCGGAAAAGTATCAAGCCTACTTTTAAATTTAGAGCTAAAAGGACTCATTGCCCAGTGGCCAGGAAAATGTTTTAGCAGGAAGATGTAAATTCGATAAGTCCATCCAGGCATTCCAGATCGAAAAGAGGGGGTCGCTCCCACTTGTGGAGTGAAAAGAGAAGAAAGATAGGTTATGAATAACAAATTTGGGAGTGAAAATTTAGAAGAGAGGATCATGAAATAGATGGCAAAAGGGATGATTGTCGTTGAGTCTCCGACGAAGGTAAAAACCCTTCAGAAATTTTTAGGGGACGATTATATCATCAAAGCTTCTGTAGGACACGTGAAGGATCTTCCGGAAGATGAGTTGGGGGTTGATATCGAAAGGGATTTCCAGCCCCAATATGTCACCATCCCTGGGAAGAAGAAAATTCTTGGTGAGCTGAAAAAGGCAAGTCAGAAGGTGAAAGATATCTACCTAGGGCCTGATCCAGACAGAGAGGGAGAAGCCATTGCCTGGCATATTGCCGAGGCGATTGACGGTAAAGATAAAAATATCTATCGGGTTCTCTTTAATGAGATCACGAAGAATGCGGTTCTCGAAGCCATCAAGAAGCCTGGGAAGTTACAGCAATCGAAGTATGAGGCTCAACAGGCGAGGAGAATTTTAGATCGTCTGGTGGGGTATCAGGTCAGCCCGATTCTTTGGGAGAAGGTGCGGCAGGGCTTAAGTGCAGGGCGTGTTCAGTCCGTTGCTGTTCGGATCATCTGTGAAAGAGAGAGGGAGATTGAGAATTTCGTTTCCCAGGAATACTGGAGCCTGACTGCCACTCTGAGAGGGAAGGAATCACCGGTTCCTTTTGACGCCAAACTGGTCAAATGGAAAGGAAAGAAGGTGGAGATGGCCAATGAGTCTGAAGCCATGGCCATGAAGAAACGGCTCGAATCGGTTTCCTACATGGTCTCGAAAGTGACTCCTCAGGAAAAGAAGCGCCATCCCCTTCCCCCTTTCATCACCAGTCGCCTCCAGCAGGAGGCTTCCCGCAAACTCTCCTTCAGTGCCTATAAGACGATGAAGATTGCGCAGAAACTTTACGAGGGAGTGGATCTGGGAGAGGCAGGAACCGTAGGATTAATCACCTATATGCGGACCGATTCTCCCCGTGTCTCTACGGAGGCGATCCATCAGGTCAGGGGGTGGATTAAGAACCGATTTGGAGAAGAATTTCTTCCCTCCAAGCCGAATATCTATAAGAGCCGTAAGGGAGCTCAAGAGGCCCACGAGGCGATCAGGCCCACCTCGATCGATCTCGATCCAGAAAGGATGAAGTCTGTGCTCGATAAGGACCAATGGGCGCTTTATAAATTGATCTGGGATCGATTCGTCGCCTCCCAAATGGCGTCTGCGGTCTTTCTTCAGACCACGATCGAGATTAAAGCCGGTGAAGGAATTTTCACGGCATCGGGGAACATCCCTATCTTTCCTGGATTTATGGCCCTCTATGTCGAGGCGGAAGAGAATCATGTCTCATTGGAGGCAAAGACCGATGCGGAAGAGAAGAAGTTACCGCCCTTATCAGAGGGAGAGGTCCTTCAATTATTAAACCTCACACCGAAGCAACACTTCACTCAACCTCCGCCCAGATTCTCTGAAGCCACACTGATTAAGGAGCTTGAGGAGAAAGGAATTGGGAGGCCTTCCACCTATGCCACGATTCTGAGCACTATTAAAGAGAAGGGATATGCGGGAATCGAAAAAGGAAAATTCTTTCCCACTGAGTTAGGATGCCTCGTTAACGATCTCCTGGTCGTCAATTTCCCCGATATTCTCAATATCGAGTTTACGGCCCTGATGGAAGAGAATCTCGATAAGATCGAAGAAGGAGAGAAGGGCTGGGTGGAGACGCTTAAGGAGTTTTATATCCCCTTCCAAAAGGATTTGGAGATGGCAAAGGTCTCGATGCGAGATGTGAAACGCGAACAGATTCCTACAGAGATCCTCTGCGAGAAGTGCGGCTCCAAGATGGTGAAGCGATGGGGCAAGAGAGGTTATTTTTTAGCCTGTTCAAGCTATCCCAAATGTCGCTTCACGAAAGAGTTGGAAGAGAATGGCGGAAATCAGAAGCTGGAAACCGATGTGCGGTGTGAAAAATGCGGAAGCCCGATGGTGATCAAGAACGGCAAATTCGGGAGGTTTTTAGCTTGTTCAAACTATCCCACCTGTAAATCGACTCAGTCCATCAATACCGGTGTGCATTGCCCTCAAGAAGGGTGTGAGGGAACGCTGGTTGAGAGAAGGACCCGAAAAGGGAAGACCTTCTATAGCTGCACCAACTATCCCCAGTGTACGTTCGCCCTTTGGGACAGACCCATCCCCGAGAAATGTCCACTTTGCCAAGCCCCCTTTCTCATCGAGAGACAGGGGAGGGAGGGCATCGTGAAGCGCTGCCATCGAAAAGAATGCGGATACCGTGCTTCAGAATGAGCGGCGTCGGTATCTCCTCCTACCTTCAATGATCTTTTTCTGTGTGAATCTCCATTGCATCGTCTGGAAAGGGAAGTAGACGAGACGATTGATCAGAGTTGAAGGATAATTCCATTGAAACCTCCTTAAAATTGAAGAGATGGAATAGAAATTCTTCCACGCCCTTTTCCATCCTTCTCGAAGCGTTTCCAGATCCATCTTCTTTGGGAAAAAGAAAGGAGCAGCATCATTCGGATTCTCTAACAACCACCAACGATCCTGAAAGAGTCGGCCTTCATTCTTCAAACGCTCGTATAAAACCGTCTTTGGATAGGGGGTAAGAAGGGAGAAGTTTGCTGAGAAGAGTTTGTTCTTGATACAGAAATTGACCGTCTCTTCAAAAACAGAAGGATCGTCCTCATCAAAACCGAAGATGAAAGAGGCCCAGATGGTGATTCCGGATCGATGAAGGGCATCAATAATTTCTTCGTATTCAACTGGATCGTTCTGAAATTTTTTAGACTGAATAAGGTTCAATTTTGAGAGCGATTCGAAGCCGATCAGAAGGCCAATACAACCGCTTCGGACAAGGAGTTCGATATTTTTTGGATCCCTCAAACCATGCAACGAAGTCTCTCCAGCCCATCTCTTTTTAAGTGGAGTAATCGCACCGAGCAATTCTTTAGCGTAATTTAGATTACCAAGAATATTGTCGTCGTTGAATAGAATCAGCCGATGGGAAAGACTTTTGATTTCTTCAACCACATCGGAAATCGGCCTCGGCCGATAAGTTTCTCCAAAAAGGTTGCAAACAGAACAGAATTCACACCGATAAGGACATCCCCTGCTCACCTGAACCACATCGACGGGGAAATATCCATTTTTAGGGAGGATCTCCCTCTTCGGCTTTGGAATTTTTGAGGGATCGATAAATCGATCCTGGCGGTAGAATGGCTTTAATT
>CAKZKY010000211.1 GCA_937124575.1 uncultured Pseudomonadota bacterium
TTTAATCTTTAACCTTCACCTTATCTTAAAGGTGCTTGCCTTAAATCCCCACCAGGTCACATTCAGCCCTTACTTTTTTCACCTCCTTTCCCAATACAACTCTTTCATCCTTAACTGTAAAGATGTGCTCACTTTTTTTCTGATTCTTTAGTTTCGCAAGAATGGTTCTTTTCATTAGGGTGGCAAATGGCAATCTGCTCGACTGAGCAATCCTGAGGTTCACCTTTTAAATTTTCTGGGTGGGTGCAACCCGATTTGGATTGGCACATATTTTCACCTCCTTTCAGAATTCCTGATGGATTCTTTTCTTAAAAATGAAGAGCGAGAGGCTAAAAAGTAAAACAACAAATACCAAAAGAATCAATAGATCCAGGGTTAAAGGGATCACTCCTTTAGCTTCCAATATGCAATGTTTCAAGCCATCTACCGTGTAAGTCAATGGGAGGAGATAAGAGAGGATAGGGAGGGGAAAGGGCATGGAGGAAACAGGAAAGAAAACTCCACAGAGAAAAATCATGGGAAACCGAAAGAAGTTGGACATCGTCATCGCCTCAAACACTTCTTTTACCCCCACCGAGATCAGGATTCCAAGAAGGGAGAAGGCGAGGCCTGAAAAAATGAAAATAAGAACAAATGCCCATAAATGTTTTAGGAAAAACTCCATGAGTGGAATCAGGATGAGGGTGATGAAAACGGCTACCATCAACCCAAAAAGAGTGCTCCCAAGAGTTTTGCCTAAAAGGATAGTTCTAAAATTTAAAGGAGCCAAGAGAAGTCTTTCCAATGCCCCTATTCTTTTTTCAAACGTAATGACAATGGCAGCCATAGAGGTACAAGAGAAGAGCAGGGTCAATCCAATCAACCCTGGAATAACCTCTCTGATTCCCGCCGGGTTTCTAAAATAGAAGGCCAAGACAAAGACGATCGGAAGCATCAACCCCCAACTGATCAGGGGAGGCTTGAGATAATACGCTCCCATGTCTTTTTTAGCGATGAAGTAAGCTTTGGTTATTTCTGCTACCATTGCTCGTTTGTCGTTGTCGAATCTCGTATCGAAGCTCGTTTATAGAAAGTGGGTACTCGACTTTCGTCTTTCGGTTAGGGCAAGGAGGCCTGTTTCGATAATAAAAGGTTACGGTTCTCGTCTTTAAATTCTTTGTACGTAGCCGTTACCGACAACCGAAACGGGCTTCGTTGCCGTAGCCTTAACCGATTTGACCCCATACCAAATGGGCTTCATGACCTTTACCTGACAACAAATAAAATTTTTTATTCAGGTCCCATTTTCATGGGTTTATCAATCCTCATCAATTCTAAATCGAGACCGGTGATCTTCACAAAGGCATCTTCCAGAGTGGGGCTTAAGGTATTGATCGTTTTGATTTTCGCTCCTCGTTTATCAAGAATCTGGATGACCGCAGGAGTAATTTGATCGACTTTTTGGGTATGAAAACGCATTCGGTTTTCGTGGATGAGAATCTTTTCAACTCCTTCTATCGAAGGGAAATGGTCCTTTAAACCCTCTGGCATATGATCCAATCCGATTTCAAGAACCTCCGTCTCTTTCACTTGGGCTTTGATGTTTTCAGGAGTATCGATTACCCTTATTCTTCCTTTGACAATGACGGCAATCCGATCGCACAAGTTTTCTGCCTCAGGGATATAATGGGTGGTGAGAAAAATCGTAATACCTTTCTTTTTAAGGTCCCGGACAAGCATTCTCAGCCCCCTTGCACTCATCACGTCGAGACCGGTTGTGGGCTCATCGAGGAAGAGGATTTTGGGATTATGAACGAGCGCAGCCGCAATTGTGAGCCTTCTCTTTAATCCTCTGGACAATGCCTGGAAAGGTTTTTCTTGATGTTCCTTGAGACCGAACTCCTCCAGAAGATTAAGGGCACGAATGTCACGTTCTTTTTTGGAGACCTCATAGAGCTCGGCCTGATAGATGAGGTTTTTAAAGGCGGTCAGTTCGCCATAAAGGTTCGACGTTTCCGGAACAAGGCCAATGGTCTTTTTGACCTCCACTGAATCCTTCAAGACATCGTGGTCATCAATGATCGCGGTACCTGATTGAGGTTGGGTAAGGCCTACCATCATTCGGATGGTGGTCGTCTTCCCAGCCCCATTGGGCCCAAGAAAACCAAAGACTTCGCCCTGTTTGACATCGAAGGAGATATGGTCAACGGCAAGGTTATCTCCATAGATCTTCGTCAACTCTTTCACTTGGATAATATCACTCATGGTTTAAGGGCTTGCCTACTATTTTATTAAATAGGATCATTCAAGTATCAAGTTTTTTTTCAAACAAGGGTTCTTCTATGTCTATCACTTTTAAAGGGCTTTCTCGAGTAAAGAGTTTAATTATTTTTCCAATGGTGTAAGCGTTTCCTTTCAACAGCAACTTGCAGTTTTTAAAGGTGCATCCGGATAGCTCTGTTTCTCCTTTTTCTAAGATGATCAGACAGTCGTTGAATTCGCAATGGAGAAAGGAATTCCCATCGAGTTCAATCTTCTGATTAGAAAAGGTAGCGCTTTTATATCGGGTTTTGTATCCATTCATTTTTAATCTCGCCTGCAACTCCCCCCTGTGGAGCAGGGTGGGGTGGAACAGCGTTCCTCTCTACCGCAACAGGTGTGTCCGGATGCTCTTTTCTCACCTTTTAAGGGATGAGATACTGAGATCATTTTCTCTAATTGGAAACTCCCACACTGTTTGCATGACAGAAAGCTATTTTTCGATCCTATTCCAACTAAAAATTCTGAAATCGCCCCGCACTGATGACATCGATATTCATAAATCGGCATGTCATACCTCCGTCATTTAACAATAAGTTTATAAGTCACTTTCCCTTCTTCTGGATAGATGAGGAAGGTAACTTCTTTATCCTCAGCAAGATATCCTTCATATTGACTTCGAAGGTAACTAAAATCGGTTGACTCCAGAAACAGCCTCAGCAATTCAAGCCTCTCTCCAAGTGCCTCATCCAAAGGTCGCTTT
>CAKZKY010000212.1 GCA_937124575.1 uncultured Pseudomonadota bacterium
TTACAAATTGAAAGTTGCTCAGAAAAAGCGTCAAACGGTTAGGGTGACGAGGCCCGTTTCGGTTATCGGTAACGGTTAGGTGAAGTAATTAAAAGACGATCAACGTAACCTTTTATGAACGATACGGGCTTCGTAACCGATTCATGAGA
Organism: uncultured Pseudomonadota bacterium; assembly: GCA_937124575.1. Taxonomy (GTDB): domain Bacteria; phylum Desulfobacterota; class BSN033; order BSN033; family UBA1163; genus RBG-16-49-23. The sequence goes on from CAKZKY010000212.1 coordinate 150, forward strand.
ACTTAACCCATTTTTACTTTAACTCATCCAACGGAATATTAATGAACCTCTCGATACATGAGATATGCTTCCACTTTCCTTCAACCCGTATCATGTGCTTCGATGTTTTGGGTTGCATTCTTTTCCCGGCCAGGGCTGTTGCCACGATCATCTCTTTAGTGACCTTTTCGCCCTCCCTCCAGGGAATAACCTCGATATCCGGTGAATGATAGTCAACCAGAACTGCAGGGATTTTCTTACAACCTATCTTTTTTAAGGCATGGAGTCGATGGTGTCCGTCCAGGATGATATAGGTCTTTCTGTCCACAGCAATCGGCATCTTGAGTATCCCATCCGATAGGATTTCGTTCTTCAATTCTTCGAGATAGTCCGGCCGGATCTCTTCATGTTCTTTCAATTCTTCTAAATCGATCAAGCAAACCCTCTCCAATTTTATTTGATTTGAATAAGCAGATTCTTGGGGAAGAGAAGGTTTGCCAGACCGTTCTTCCTTTTCCATAGGTACTGTCCTCTCAATATTCGATCAAAATAAAAAGGAGGAAGGGCAATCGAATATCGATCTCCTTCCTCCTGTCTTTTGACCTGAGAGATTATCCCGCGACTAGCTTAGGATTTGTCCCCTTCGGTGTCCCACCCTGGGTTTTGCAAAGTGCACGACTGAAGAGTGGAAGCTTTCCAGGATTCAGCCAAGTTACAGTCCTTTTGCCTGAGAGTTTCCTTCCGACCTGTCGGAACTTGCCCCTTCGGCGCCCCATTCAGAGAGGGGTCTCTCCTGTAACTTTAGGTAAATTTTGTTCCAAATAGAGGGGGTTGTCAAGGGGAATTTACACGAGATTTCTGAAAACGGCCAGAAATCTCAAACCAGGGGGCAAGAAGCAGTTTTCCGGAGCCCTCTTTATACTTCTCATACTCTCCTTAACACCAGGTCGATCATCAGTTCATTGGCCAGACGATGGAGATTGGCCCTTAGGCTTTCTTCGGATACGGAGTGTGGAACTTCGATATCCATGTCCATCTCAAAGAGGGGTGTCCCACTTTCCGCTGAGAGGATGCGATGGGTCTTCATGTCAACAATATTGATTCCCTGATCAGCCAGATACCGACAGACCCTGAAGACAATTCCCCCATGGTCGATCCCTGAGGTATTAATTTTAAAATGGTCACCCTCCCTTCTAATTCTGGGGTATGCCTCCTCGAACGTGACTGGCGAGAAAAAGACAGAAAGGTTCTTCTCCCATTCAAGACGTTTGAGGTCGGAGGATAGTTTTTGATTCACCTCCTCCCTCTCGGTAGAAAAAAGGAGAAGGAGCGCGAAGTGGTTTCGGAGAAGACTCATGCTCGAATCTTCGATATTTCCTCCGCATTCATAGATCACTTCAGAGACATCCGCTACGATTCCAGGCCGGTCTTTCCCAATCGCCGAAAGAATAAAATAGGTCTTCATACAACCTCCAATTGTAGGGAGATGGGGTTGTCAGGGAATCCGGTTATAAAGCCGATTCTTCCCATCACCCAACCTCTTGATCTCCCTATCTCTTATTACTCGAGGATTTCCAGATTCGCATACCGGGTTTTTAACCGTTTCGCCCCAACACTTTTAAAAAGGATGGTAACCTTCTGGTCTTCATTCATTCCTTCTATTGCCTTCACTCTTCCATCGCCAAATTTGGGATGCCTCACCTTCATCCCTGTCCGGAGAGGATAGAACCCGTCTGGGTTGAAAACAATTTCTTCCCTCCTGGATGCCTCATCCTCCCGGATTGAAAAATCTGCCTTGTCCACAGACTGACTGAAATCATCGGACCAGAAGGTCTTCTGCCTGAGCAGACTTCCCATCCTCCTTTCTTTCTCTTCGACCTCGATCAACTCAAAGGGTAGTTCGTCCAGAAACCGAGATGCCAGATTGGCCCTGCCCACTCCAAAGGTGGAACGCCTCTCCGATCTTGAAAGGTAGAGCTTCTCCTTTGCCCTTGTGATCCCCACATAGCAGAGCCTCCGCTCCTCTTCAAGATCCTCAATCTCTTCTCCTCTCCGGTAGTGGGGCAATAGACCTTCTTCCAATCCAACCATGAAGACGATGGGAAACTCCAACCCTTTGGCACAATGGAGGGTCATCAAAGAAACCCGATTCTCTTTGTTTTCATAAAGATCCACACTGGTCACCAAGGAGACCCTTTCCAGAAAGGTCTCCAGAGTTACTTCTTCTTCCCCCCGTTCAAGTTCGGCCATTAGATTGATGAGCTCATCGATATTCTCAATCCTCGAAAGGGCTTCATCTGTCCCTTCCTCCTTCAGCCGTTCAAGGTATCCTGTTTTGGTTAGCAGGGTCATGGTCAATTGACTGAGGGAGATGGCCTCTGCTTCTTGACGAAACCATTCCATGAGCTGGATAAATCCTTCGATCCTTTCCCGGACACCCGGTGGGAGCCAATCCTCCTTCAACGAGGCTTTCATTGCCTCGTAGAGAGAAAGGTTTCTCTCTTTTGAGAAGAGACCCAACCGTTCCATGGTCTTATCTCCGATGCCCCTCGGTGGGAGGTTGACGATCCTCTTAAGGCTAATACCATCTGAGGGATTAACAATGAGTCTCAGGTATGCCAGGACATCTTTGATCTCTTTTCGATCGTAAAACCTCAACCCTCCCACAATCGTATAAGGGATCTGATGTTTGACCAGTTCTTCTTCGATCGCACGGGATTGAGCATTGATCCGATAAAAGACAGCTATATCACGGTATTGCTTATCAGGATTTCCTGCGTTTCCTTGAAGTGGAGAGTTGACGTGTTTTGAAATCTGCCGAGCCACAAATTGCGCCTCATCTGCTTCGTCTTCAGCCACGAAGAGGGTGAGGAGTTCCCCCTCTGGATTTTCTGTCCAGAGTATCTTCTTCTTTCTTAGCCGATTCTGTTTCACCACATGATTGGCCGCCTGGAGGATATGTCGAGTGGAACGGTAATTCTGCTCAAGCGTGATCACCTTGGTATTGGGGAAATCTCTCTCAAAGTTCAAGATATTTCCAACTTCTGCTCCCCTCCATCGGTAGATCGACTGATCGTCATCTCCGACGACACAGATATTCTGATGCTCTTGGACCAACTGTTTGATCAATTGATATTGGATGAGGTTTGTATCCTGAAATTCATCGACCATCACATATTGGCAGAGACCTTGATACGACCTCAGAATATCCGGGTGCTTTTTAAAAAGAAGGTTAACAAAGAGGAGGAGATCCCCAAAGTCCACTCCATTATTTCGATGAAGATCCTCCTGGTATTTTTGATAGACGAGAGCCAACCTCTTCTCGAAGATGTTGAACTGCGATGGATGAAATCGATCCGCCGTAATCCCTTCATTCTTCAGTTGGTCTATTTTATTCTGCATGGCCATCGGATGAAACATCTTGAAGTCAAGATTCATCTCTTTCATGACCGCCTTGAGGTGACGTTGCTGATCATCCTCATCGTAAATGACAAAGTTCCTTCCAAATCCAAGACGATCGATATGTTGTCTCAGAATTCGAGCACAGGCAGAGTGAAAGGTGGAAATCCATATCCCTTTGGCTGACCATCTCAAGAGGCGTTCCACCCTCTCACGCATCTCTTCTGCAGCTTTATTGGTAAAAGTGACCGCCAAAATATTCCTGGGCGAAACCTTCTTCTCTTGAATCAGGTAAGCAATCCGATAGGTGAGGACCCGGGTCTTTCCGCTACCCGCACCAGCAAAGACTAAGAGGGGGCCCTCGGTTTCAAGAACCGCTTTTCTTTGAGCTGGATTAAGATCGTTGAGTAGAGACACTGATGAAACCTCAATGCAAATTATAAATTTTAAATTGAAAAGTTAGCATTTTGAACTGCTAATTTTGCATTTTACAATTTTCAATGATGCTTATTCAACGGTAACGCTTTTGGCCAGGTTTCTGGGCTGATCCACATCCGTGCCCTTTAAATCAGCCATATGATAAGCCAGAAGCTGAAGGGGAATGGTGAGCAGGATCGGTGTCAGAAAAGGGTGGGCCTCAGGAATAAAGAGAACATCATCCAATTTTCTTAGAATCTGTTGGTCGGATTGAGAAACAAGGGCAATTACCTTTCCTTCCCTTGCCTTTACCTCCTCGATATTGGAGATCACTTTTTCGTAGACATCGTTTTGGGTGGCAAGAACGACGACAGGCATCTCCTGATCGATCAGGGCAATGGGCCCATGTTTCATTTCTCCGGCAGGATAGCCTTCCGCATGGATATACGAGATCTCCTTCAACTTAAGTGCTCCCTCCAGGGCGATGGGATAGTTGATTCCTCTTCCGAGGTAGAGGAAATCTTTTGCAGAGAGATACTTTCTGGCAATCTCAAGTATATGTTTAGAAGATTTAAGAACCTCCTCCATGAGATGGGGGATTCTGATCAATTCTTCAATCAATCCTCTTCCGTCTCGCAGAGAGAGAATTCCTTTTTCTCTTCCCATGCGAAGCGCGAGAAGATAAAGGATGACCAATTGGGTGACAAAGGTCTTGGTCGAGGCCACTCCAATCTCAGGACCCGCATGCGTATAGATCACATAATCAGAATCCCTTGCCAAGCTTGACTCCACCACATTGCAGATCGCCAGAGTCTTTGTCCCCTGTCTCTTTCCTTCTCGCAAAGCAGCCAGGGTGTCTGCTGTCTCGCCAGATTGGGAGATGGCCACCAGAAGAGTGTCCTCTCCGAGAATGGGATTTCGATATCGGAACTCAGAACCAATATCAGCCTCCACTGGGATACGGCAGAGCCCTTCAATGAGAAATTTACCAACCAGGGCGGCATGATAAGAGGTCCCACAGGCGATGAGGCAGATCCGTCGAATCCTTTTAAGTACATGGGCGTCCAACGACACCCCCTCAAAGAAGACGTCCCCCTCTTCCTCTAAGAGACGGCCCCGGATGGTATCGATCACCGCTCTGGGCTGTTCAAAGATCTCTTTGAGCATGAAATGCTTGAAGCCTCCCTTTTCAGCCATCAGAGGATTCCAATTGATCCGTTTCGGTTCTTTCGAAATTTCGTTTCCTTTGGCATCATAGAACCGGACAGCCTCTGGAGTCAGATGAGCCACTTCTCCGTCTTCCATAAAGATCAAATCCCGGGTATAGGGAAGAATTGGAGGGATATCAGAGGCGATGAAATACTCTCCGTTTCCAAGCCCAATCGCCAGAGGACTCTCTTTCCGAGCGGCAATCAGACACTTCTCATCTCCTTCAAATAGGATTCCCAAAGCATAAGAGCCTCGGATCTTTTCCAAGGCCATTCTCACAGCCTCTGGAAAAGATGCTCCTTCTTCAATGAATCCATCGATCAGATGGGAGATGACTTCGGTATCGGTTTCAGAAGAGAAGGTACGGCCTTTTCTTTTCAAAAACTCTTTTAAAGGGAGATAGTTTTCGATAATTCCATTGTGGACGACGGCCACCCTTCCTGCCTTATGGGGATGAGCATTTTCATCGGAGGGCCTTCCATGGGTGGCCCATCGGGTGTGGCCAATTCCTGCTTTTCCATCGAAGACCTCTTTGCCAACCAATTCTTCAAGAGCGGTCAGTTTTCCTAATTTTCTCCGTATCTCGATCTTGCCCTGATGAAAGACTGCGATACCTGCAGAGTCATAACCACGATACTCCAATCTTTTAAGTCCATCCATAAGGACTTCGGAAATCTTTCTTGAACCGACATACCCGACAATGCCACACATGGCTCAACCTTTCTTCTCTTTACCCCATTAGAAAGTCGAAATCTGTCTAACCAGGTTTACTCTTCTTATGTTGAAGTTCCATCCTCTTGTTCCACCCCCGGATGTTCTTCTGTTTTACGCGGCTGATGGCAAGGGCCCCTTCTGGAACGTCCTTGGTGACGGTCGTGCCTGCACCGATTGAAGAATGGCTTCCCACTTTGACAGGAGCCACAAGCTCTACATTCGATCCCACAAAGACCCTGTCACCAATGATGGTCTGATGTTTCTTGAATCCATCGTAGTTACAGGTGATAGTGCCTGCGCCGATGTTAACTTCTTCACCAACCAAGGAATCTCCGATATAGGCGAGGTGATTTGCCTTTGATCCCTTTCCAATCGTTGATTTCTTTACCTCCACAAAATTTCCAATCTTCGCTTTTGTCTTAATCTCACTTAAGGGTCTCAGATGGGCAAATGGGCCGATTGAGGCATGATCATCAATCTTACTCTCGGTAATTACTGAATTGGTGCGAATGGTCACATCGTTTCCAATCACTGAATCCGAAATCTTTACGTTAGGCTCAATCAGGCACCGTTCTCCGATTTGGGTTTTTCCCTCAATCGTGCAATTCGGGTAAAGGGTTGTATCCATGCCTATTTCTACGGTCTTATCCACATAGGTGGTCTTAGGATCGAGGATGGTCACCCCTGAGAGCATCAACTCTTTTACTTTCTCCTGCCTCAACACTTCAATGGCAACTGCCAAATCGACCCGGGTATTGATTCCCATGACCTCGGCCGAATCTGCAACCATATGGGCGGAGCACCTCAAATCTCTCTTTCTTGCCACCTCGACCAGATCGGTGAGATAGTATTCGCCCTGAGTATTCTCCTTTCCAATCTCTTTAAGGCCTTCTTTCAGAAATGAAGCCTTCACACAGTAGATTCCCGTATTGATCTCCCGTATCAGTCTCTCCTCCTCTGAGGCATCCTTCTCCTCCACAATCTTTTCGAGCCAACCCTCCTCGCTTCTTAAGATTCGGCCATATCCGTAAGGGGCTTTGACCACTGCGGTCAGGACGGAGAGTGTGGAATCGTTGCTCCAGAAGGTGTCGATAAAAGACCGGAGTGTCTTCGGCTTCACCAAGGGAACATCTCCGCAGAGAATGAGTACGGTACCGTTAAATTCATGGAGGAGGGGTAAGGTTTGTAGAACTGCATGGGCTGTTCCCAACTGTTCTTTCTGTAGGGCATACTCGATCTTGAAGTCCTTAAACCTTTCTTCAATCTGATCTGCCTGATGGCCTACAACCACAATCGTCTTTTCAGCTTTGATATGATTGAGGGAGAGATCCACCGTGTAATAAAGCATAGGTAACCCAAGAAGAGGGTGGAGTACCTTAACCCGATCGGACTTCATCCGGGTTCCCTTACCCGCAGCCAGAATGATTGTTGCGATATTTTCCAATCCGCTTCACTCCTTAAATGGGTTACCTCATTAGAAAGTCCCACTGCCTGCCCCGTGCGAAGTTTGGCTTCTATCGGGGTTTGCAATGGGGATAGAAGTTATTTCTCTTTCAGCGAACCTCGTTAGAGATTTATCTCTAAACGGGGCGAACATGGGATTTAATGCCTCGTGTAAGCCTTCTCATGAAAAAGTTGAAAACTCTCTAACTGGTTTTACAATTTTATACTATGCCCTCTCTTTTTAGTCAACCTTTCTAAAAGTCTCTTTCCAATCCACACTAAGCCATAGGATTATCAAATTAAAAATGGGGGGCCATCAACGCTTTCACACTGGAAAAGAATACCTTGAAAAATTGCTTAAAAGTTTGTAAAAAAACTCCATGCGTTTTAACCTTCATCTACCCTCCAAACCTTTTGATGTGGTTGGAATGGGACTCAATTCGGTGGACTTTCTAACCGTCCTTCCTCAATTTCCCGAACTCAATTCGAAGATGAGAATACGTCAATTCGTCAAACAAGGGGGAGGACAGGTCGCCACAGCCATGGTCGCGCTGGCTCGATGGGGGATCAGAACAAAATATATCGGAAAATTTGGAGGGGATGAACTCGGCTCCTTCTCCCTCGATTCGATTCGTCAGGAAGGGGTGGATGTTTCTTCAGTCAGGATCGAACCTGAGGCCACCAACCAGTTTGCCGTGATCCTGGTGGATGGCATTTCAGGTGAACGAACCATTCTCTGGGATCGAGATGATCGTTTGATGTATCGCGAAGGAGAGCTTCGAAAAGAGGAGGTCTGTTCCGGGAAAATCCTCCATCTCGACGGACATGATATCCAGGCGGCTATCCAGTGCGCCCGATGGGCGAAAGAGGAAGGAATTTACACAGTGATTGACATTGATAAAGTAGAACCTCTCTCTGGAGAATTGATCAAAGAGATTGATTTCGTCATTACCTCTTCGAGGTTTCCAACTCTAATGACAGGAATCGAAGATCGGAAAGAAGCTCTCCATGAGCTTCAAAGATTTACCTCTGGATTTCTCTGCTCAACCCTGGGGCATGAAGGAGCCATGGCCCTCGTTAATGGAGAGATTCTATCTGTAGAAGGATTTAAGATAAAGGCCGTTGATACCACAGGAGCCGGCGATGTCTTTCATGCGGGTTTCATCTATGGGCTCCTTCAGAATTGGGAAGTGACAGAGATCCTGAGATTTGCCAATAGTGTTGCCGCCCTCAAATGCCTCGACCTTGGCGGAAGAAAAGGAATCCCGACTTTGGAAGAAGCTCAGAGGTTCTTGAATCAATCTGGATCTTCACCGGCAAAGTTTATTTAGCAGTTTTTTCTGAAAGTTCATTAAAGATGAAGGCATCCCAAAATTTTTTCCGCATCGGACTGGTGCTCTTATCACCCGATTTCAGGGTGATCGGAATGAATAGGTATGCTCGAGAAATCTTAGGGCTTGCAGTGCCTGATTTGGGAAAGTCTGTATTTCACTACCATTCGAAAAAAAGTTATTCAAAGATTGAATATCTGATGCAGAGGTCATCCGAACCCGACCCGGACGTGCCAGTCGCTATGATCATCGATGTGTTGAACAAGACCTTAATGATCAATCTGTCCCGCCTCGACATGAGTAAAGGTTCATCGAAATCTCTATTGGCCATGACGTTCATAGATGTCACCGAGCAAACCGAAGCAAAGATGAATCCAAACAGCGGAATGGTTGAGTTAAAGAAGTTTCCAGTCTGTTACAAGGATTCTTTCCTATTTCTTGACGCATCCTCCATCTATTTTATCCGCTCCGATGGAAATTATTGCAAAATATTCACGGAGAAAAGATCCTATTATCTCCATATGACCTTAAATAATATACTCAAACGATACGCAGGATTGCATCTCTTCAGGGTCCATAAATGTTTTATTGCCAACCTCCAACATGTCCAGAAGATAAAACGTATCGAAAAGGGCAATACATTCTCTTCTTCAATAACGAAAGTATACCTCCCATTCCTATAGCCAGAAGAAGGATCAAGGCTCTGAAGAAAGCCCTGACCATCCAATAAACCGTTTATCCACCTATTTTTGCCGTTCATCAAAACTTCCTTGATCATTCCTTTCAAAAAAATATATCGTTTGACTGTGCTCTTTATTCCTATGGATAACCCAAAACAAAACAGCTCATAAATATATTATACGAGGAGGAAAGCATATGTCGGACGGCAAGGATATCCTGAGCAGAAGCACCGACCCGGCGATTCTACAGATGATTGCCAAGGCGGAGAAGATGGGGGTTACAACCGTCTGGGACCGTTATGATGCCATGACACCTCAATGCGGATTCGCCGAGACGGGCCTTTGCTGCCGGCACTGTCTGCAAGGACCCTGTCGGATCAATCCGTTCGGGGATGAGCCCAAAACCGGAATTTGCGGTGCCAGTGCGGATGTTATGGTGGCCCGGGGAATCGACCGGGCTATTGCCGCTGGGACGGCAGCCCATTCCGGACATGCCAGACACTTGGCTCATACAATGCTGAAGATGGCAGAAGGCAAGACCCGGGATTATAAGGTCAAGGATGTGGAGAAGCTAAAAGCAGTTGCCACCCGCTTAAATATCCCGGTCAAAGGACGGAAAGAAAATGAGATTGCATTGGATGTAGCTAAAGCTGCTCTTGCGGATTTTCATGAAAAAGACACCCCTGTCTTATGGGCGGCAACGGTGGTGACTCCGGGTCGTGTCAAAGTTCTGACTGACCTGGGTCTGGTGCCAAAAGGCATCGATCATGAGGTTTCTGATATTATGCACCGCACCCTCTACGGTGTGGACGCTGATGCAGTCAACCTGTTGCTGGCTGGACTGCGCTGCAGTGTTGCCGATTTGGCGGGTTGCTACATGGGGACAGATTTAGCCGACATTCTTTTTGGAACCCCAAAGCCGATTGTAACAGAGGCAAACCTGGGGGTAATCAAGGCTGATGCGGTAAACATAGCCGTCCATGGTCACAATCCGGTTTTGTCCGATGTGATCGTATCCGTTGCCAAAGAGATGGAAAAAGAGGCTAAAGCAGCCGGCGCCTCAGATATTAACCTGGTGGGGATATGCTGTACGGGTAATGAGGTAATGATGCGTCATACCATTCCAGCCTGCACCCACTCAGTCAGCCAGGAGATGGCTATCATGAACGGGGCGTTGGATGCCATGGTCGTTGATTACCAATGTATTATGCCTTCTCTGGTTACGGTGGCTGAATGTATGGGCACTACAATTGTTACCACTATGGATATATGCAAGATTTCAGGCGCCACCCACGTGGACTTTTCAGAAGAGGCCGCATCGGAAAAGGCAAAGGAAACGATCCGTATTGCAATTAAGAACTTTTCTAACAGGGCAAAAAGGGCCGTAGACATTCCGAACATTAAAACCCCGGTCGTGTCCGGATTTTCGGTAGAAGCCATTGTTGCGGCCTTATCCAAATTGGACGCTAAAGACCCCCTCAAGCCTCTCGTTGACAATATAAAGGCCGGTAACATCAGAGGTGTATGTCTCTTCGCCGGTTGTAATAATGTGAAGGTACCTCAAGATCGGAATTTTACTGTAATGGCGCGAAAATTGCTGAAGAAGAATGTCCTGGTAGTTGCCACAGGTTGTGGAGCGGGAGCCCTTATGCGCCATGGTTTTATGAATCCTGCCAATGTGGACGAATTATGTGGCGATGGCCTTAAAGCCGTCTTAACAGCCATCGGTAAAGCAAATAACCTGGGTGGCCCTCTGCCGCCTGTATTGCATATGGGTTCATGTGTTGATAACTCACGGGCAGTGGCTTTATCTGTTGCTGTAGCCAATTATCTGAGAGTTGATACCGATAAGCTTCCCGTGGTGGCTTCGGCGGCTGAAGCTGTATCTGAAAAGGCTGTCTCCATCGGGGCCTATGCGGTCGCCGCAGGATTGCCAACCCATGTGGGTGTCATGCTGCCTGTTCTGGGCAGTCCCTTGGTAACACAGGTGCTAACAGAAAAGGTAAAAGATTTAACAGGAGGCTATTTTATTGTGGATCTTGACCCTGATTCTTCAGCAGAGAAGGTCCTCAATGCTATTGAGGCCCGCCGGGCTGGTTTAGGACTTGGATAGATCATATCAAGTTTACGTGAGGCCAATGCTTCATAAAGCATTAGGGCGGTTATTCTATTGAACCCTTTATCTTTAGCCTTCGATAAAGTATATTAAAATAGGAGTCTATTATGTCTCAGCCAAAAGAAATATTTGCCCGATTGGATCGTTGCGTAGGATGTCATACATGTGACATTGCGTGCGCAGTGGAACACTCCAAAAGCAAAAACCTGTTTGAAGCCATCTCAGAGCAACCCGCTCCTAAAAACCGCGTCTACGTGGAATGGGTACCCCGGCATCATAAGGTTCCGGTACTATGTCGCCACTGCGAGGATGCTCCGTGTATGCATGCCTGCATCAGTGGCGCTATCAGTCGTACCGGAGAAGGAGTGGTCATAACCAACAGTGATAAATGTATCGGTTGTTGGACCTGCGTCATGGTCTGCCCTTACGGTGTCATCGGGCGCCATATGGAGACCCACAAGGCGTATCGTTGTGACCGGTGTCCGGACCTCCAATCTCCGGCCTGCGTGAATGCCTGTCCCACCCAGGCGCTTGTTTATCGGACCATTGAGGCATTCTCCGGTGATGTCCGTCAAAAGGCGGCCAGAGAAATGATTTCAGGAGAAGGGAGATAATGTGGCAGTAAAACAAATACAATACGTTATCATTGGGGCAAGCGCAGCTGGAATGGCCGCTGCCGTGGCAATTCGAAAACTGGACTCGGGGGGGAGTATCACAGTCCTATCGGAAGAACAAGATATGCCGTATTTCCGGCCCATGATCCCTTTTATAATAAGCGGGAAAAAGAAGTTCTCGGAGATGATGCTCATAGGCCAGGGTCCCTATCAGGGTGCCAATATTGATGTCCGACTTAATTCCAGGGCGGAGTCAGTCAATACAACTGATCAAACGGTTACTATCAAGAGTGGCAAGGAATTACCTTACGATAAACTGCTTATTGCTACTGGGAGTCGACCCAAAATTCCCTCTGACCTCGACGGGATAGAGGCCGAAGGTGTCTTTGTATTACGGACCACAGCCGACGCTCGTGCTATAGTTCGCAGAGCAGAGACTTCCAAACATGCTGTAATGCTGGGAGGCGGGATACTGAATCTCAAAGCGGCCTCTGCTTTGCTTGAACGAGGGCTGGAGGTGACGCTGATTATTAAGTCACCGGAGGTCCTTTCTCAGTTGATGGAACCAAACGATGCCACATTGATCCGTGACGCCTTAATCAGGGCCGGGTTAAGGCTGATAACTGGATGCAGGGCCAGCCGAATCCTATCCGATGTCAGTGGTGTCAAGGGGGTGCTTCTGGATGATGGCCGGGAGATCTCCTGCCAGATGGTTTGTATCGGCAAAGGGGTCCATCCCAATGTCGATTTCCTTAGGCAGAGCGGCATCCGGGTGGATGGGGGCGTAGTGGTAGACCGTTTCACTGCCTGCAATGCCCCCAATGTCTTTGCAGCCGGTGACGTTGCACTCACCTTCAATTCCACCACAGGCGAAAGAATCGCAACCGCGCTCTGGACGAATGCTGTGGAGATGGGCCATTGTGCTGGACACAATATGGCCGGCCAACCCACCGAATACGCTGGCACCTTGGGTGTTTTGAACGCCACCCAAGTGGCTGATGTTCCATTGGTTTCTATTGGAATCGTTCACACGTTCGGTACCCATTATGAAACACATGTCTCTACTGCTCCGAAGGCCTATCGCAAACTGGTCTTTACCCCTGATGGGGAGAAACTCGTTGGGACCCTCTTTGTGGGTGACATCTCACGTGCCGGGTTATACCATTATCTGATTCGTGAAAACAGGCCTGTCAAGGGTATAAAGTCGCTTATCATCAAGAAACAGCTTCATTACGGCCACATATTGAGAGAGACGATCTGAGATTGGCCTCTCCTCCCCTTTCGATTTCGATCAGTCCCCGGCCTATAGCCTAACCCAGAGCGATCCCGAGAAATACCCAAAAAATACTTGACAAATAATTTAGATGTTCTAAAATAGGATAAAAATAATCCTATTTAAGGAGGAAAGTCAATGGAACTGGTAAACGTGAACAAGGTCGGGATAAGCAAAGGCACAGCGGTTGAAGAGGCGGTGATGGCCAATTTCAGGGGTGAGACAGAGGAGATAGGGCTCTATCTTGCAATGGCAAGGCAAGCCCAGAGGGAGGGCTATCCAGAGATCGCAGAGACTCTCAAAAGGATTGCCTGGGAGGAGGCCGAACATGCGGCCAGGTATGCTGAGCTCAATGGCCTTATCTCCGGCAACACAAAAGAAAATCTCGAGAGGATGCTCAAGGGAGAAATAGGAGCGAATAAAGGGAAAAGGGAGTCGGCGGTCAAGGCAAAAGAGGTCAATGTGGATGAAGCCCACGACCTCTTTGACGAATCTTCGAGAGATGAGGCAAGGCACGCCATGATGCTCAAAGGTCTAATCGAGAGGTTCTTTAAATAAGCCATGTATGTGACAAGAGAGGCAGATTATGCAATCCGTTGTGTACTTTACCTATCGAAAGAATCTGAGCGAGTTGCCAGTGTAAATGAGATCTCTGAGCACATGTATATACCAAGGAGTTTTCTGGCAAAGATCCTTCAGCGCCTTGCAAGGACGGGTATTGTTAAATCCACCCAGGGGGTGAAAGGTGGATTTCAACTCGCTAAAAAACCAAAGGAAATTAACCTCCTTGAAGTGATCGAGGCGATTCAGGGGCCATCAGCCATGAATGTATGTGCTGTGGAAAAACGAATATGCAACCTCAGTAACTCATGCACGGTTCATTCCATCTGGGTCAAGATGAGAGATGAAGTGGAGAAAAGGTTGAAAAAGGAAGATTTCTCAAAACTGGCCAAGGGAGAATAAAAATTTTTTGGTCTAAATAGGATAATTTTTGTCCTGTTTAAAGAAAGGAGGTTTCTATGTATCCCGTCTGGGAAGTGCCTTATTTGAGCGCAGGGATTGTACTGGGTTTGATAGCCACTTTTCATATCCTGCCGTCCCACCTCTCAACGAGCGCCATGTGGTTCAATGTTTACGTCGAGTCAAAAGCCTATAGGGAAAATAGACCAGAACTTCTTGAATTTATCAAAAATTATTCCTTGCTCTTGCTCGTTTTTGCTTACGTCTTCGGTTCTCTGAGTGGCATCGGCATCTGGTATGCCGCTACGGTTGCAAATCCAAGGGGTATCTCCGCCTTGATCCACACTTATGTATGGGGATGGGCGACGGAATGGGTCTTTTTCATCGTCGAAGTGACAGGCATCTTCATATACTACTATACCCTGGGCAAGGTGGATAGAAAGACCCATTTGAAGATTGGCTGGATATTTGCCATCGGCTCATGGACAACCATGGTCATCATTGTTGGTATCCTTGCCTTCATGGTCTCCCCTGGTAAGCTGCCCGCGACGGGCAATTTCTTTGATGGTTTCTTTAACCAGACCTACTGGTCTCAACTCCTTCTCAGGACGACATTAATGTTTGCGGTTGCAGCGGTTTATGCCATTGCCGTAGCCACAAGGTTAAAGAATGTTGAGGTTAGAGGGTTTATTAAAAAGGCCGCGGCTAAATGGGGCATAGGGGGCCTAATACTCGGAACACTTCTGGCCTTCTGGTATTTAAAGACCCTCCCCGAGGAGGCCCATGGATTGATCAATACTTTCGTGCCCGGGAGGTTAAAGTCAGGGATGATCATCACAGTGGGTTTGATGATCCTCTATTTCATTTATACCTACCTAAAACCGCTGACGATCAGGTTTGTCCCAGCCATCTTGGCAATTGCTATCCTTTTTGCTGGAATATGGTCAGCCGAGAGGGTAAGGGAGATAATAAGAAAACCTTATATCATCCCCCAGTACATGTATTCAAATCAGATCATTGGGCATGACATCTCAGCTAAGGGCGTCGTCGCAGAGGTCAAGAGGTTAAACGAGGTAGGAATTTTAAAGGTCGCCCCATTTGTGCCACGAAATTTGAGAGAAATTGACGAAGGGAATAGGTTATATGCGGGGAGAGTGGCGGCCCTCATTCAATGCTCAGCCTGCCACGTCTTTGAGGAAAGGGGATTAAGACCAATGCCTCTTATGGTAAAAAAAGTTGGTCTTAAAGAAGTGGAAGGGGCAGAGAGTTTTCTGGATGGAATTGGTGAATATCCTCATATGCCCCCTTTTTTTGGCACACCCGAAGAGAAAAAGGCCCTTGCAACCTATTTGGTCTCATTAGCGGATGGGTCAAAACTGAAATAAGGCGGTTCTAATATTGGGGAACCGATTCCCTTTTATAACCTAAAGGAGGATGGTATGGAAATTGGAACAATCTTAAAAGGTCTACAAGACCCAATGGGAATACCCTTTTACCCCATCGTGTTTCAGATATTATTGGTTCTAACCTTTGCCCTTCATATTATGTTCGTGAATTTCACTCTGGGAACCTCTTTTCTTTCTGTCTATGGATATCTGAAAGGCGGAGAAAATTGGAGAAGACTTTCTAAATCCCTCGTAAGGGCGACAACTCTAAATATCTCTATGGCAATGCTATTAGGGGTAGCACCGCTTCTCTTTGTTCAGGTCATATATGATCCCTTCTGGTATACATCAAACACCCTTTCGGCTGCATGGGTCATAGGTTTCATTCTTATCATGATGCTCGGATACAGCTTGACCTATGTCTTCTACCTTAAAAGGGACTCCAGGGGAAGCGGGTTTGCCTTATTCGGCATTATAGCGTTTGCCCTTTTTCTACTTTCGGGCATCATCATGCATGCCCTCGGTTATCAATCCCTTCTGCCTGAGAAGTGGCTAAACTGGTACTTAAAAGGCGATGCTATTAATCCATCGGGTATGGCTTTGCATGCCTTCCAGCTCCCAAGGTTTCTCCATTTTATCATCCCATCCTTTGCCATGACAGGCATATTCTTGATGCTCTATGCATGGTATTTTAAGGACAGGGCTGACTTTGAGAAAGATTATATTGAATGGGTAGGCAGATTGGGAGCAAAGATGGCTTTCCTCTTTACGGCAATCCAGGCAATCGTGGGCTTCTGGTGGCTCTTCAGTCTTCCTCTTGAGTTCAATTTTTTCACAAACCCTTTCTTTTTAATTGGCGCAGGGCTTGGTGTGGGACTTCTCCTTCTTCTCTACCTTGCCCAGAAAGAACCAGTGAAGTATGCGGTGCCAAGCATCCTGGGTGCCTTCCTGACCATTTTGGGAATGTCCTTGGCGAGGGAAGTTCTGCGGATAAAATATGTGGATCGGTTTAACTACTCCATTTTTGATTATCAAGTGAATGTTGACTGGGGAAGCACACTCTTATTTCTTGCTACTTTCGTCATGGGATTGATTATTATTTTCTATCTCCTTTCAGTCGCCTACAGATCAGGCAAGGTGGAAGGTCAGTTTGAAGCAAGCCCTTCCATGCATAAACTGGGTAGAATCAGCATTGCCTTGCTTCTAATCTGGATTGTCATTGTGGCTGGTTTAGGGGTTATCATCTCGATAAAAAATTACCTGGCCTAAAACCCATATTTAATACATTTCTAATCGTTGAAACCATTCTGGCAACCGGCAGGCAGTCGTTTAATTGTCAAGGATCACGTTAATTCCCCACCCCTGAGATCACATTATTTCCCCACCTTTGGTGGAGAGGGGTTAGACGATTTTGGACTTAGTTTCTTCCGATACGATTCTCCTTCCATGA
>CAKZKY010000213.1 GCA_937124575.1 uncultured Pseudomonadota bacterium
TTCCAGCCGATCTCCGTCAGAAATGCCTTTACCTCTTTTTTATAAATAAGAGGAATATCGGCATCTCTTCTCACATAGAGATGGAGGTCTTCCGGAAGACCTCCTCCCATGTATTTCTTATAAAGGGAGATATAGTGGTTAAGTTTGAGTCCTCTTCCTTGAGGCGTATCGTTTTTCCGGATGCACAGTTTAGGAATCATCACCATTGCCTTCTCTTTTGTCTCACAGACATAAGCGAGATGCTCAGGGGATGGCTCTCCCGTCTCTACGATTTGCCTCTTCCTTCCATCCATAACTTTCCACTCCTCCTCTTCCTTTCTCGAAAGGTAGAGCCTTCGATATTTGGAAGAATGAGGCCCAAGGATGACCGGGACCCCCAACCGGTTAAAACCAGTGGCTATGGAGGCTGCCTTCTGAGAATAGGCCCCCCATGCGATACCCACTGCGCCCACCCGGTTCAGGACATAGTCTGCCATCACTTCATAATTGGCTCTCAAAGGCAATGCGGCAAAAATATTGGCTATCTTGATGGCGGCGCCGGAGATGTGGCTGTTTGAAACACAGGAACCGATATTGACGACGCCTCCCGCATTGAAATCGGGCGGGTATTTCTCGTATACGGTTTTTCCTTCATCATCCTTCCACATGCCGGCCACCATTGCGGAACAGCCCGTAAGGACCACGATATATCTTCTCCTGGCAAATTCATCGACCATTTCAGCGACATCCCTGATATCAGGGAAGTTGGAGCAGCCGACCAGGGCGACCACCCCTGGTATGGTTCCAAGGACGATCGGCGCCCCCACGTTTCTTATCTCGGTATCCATGACCGGACCACGTCCTGCCCTCACTTTCCAGACCTCTTTGCTTGCCGCCACCTGCATCAGTTTAAAGATAGGAATATGGCGCGGACATTCCTCCTCGCATTTTCCACAGCCTATGCATAAATTGAATTGTTCCCTTATTAAGTCAAAGTTGCCCTTGGCTGCGGCAGTGATTCCCTCTCCGATAGAGAAAAGGTTAGGGCATACCTGCTCACAGATGCCACAGTTCGAACATTTTGCGGCCAGCTCCATAGCCTCCTGTTCTGTTAACCATTGCTTCCTTCTCCGGGGTGCAATGGCCATGGCCACCCTGGTGGCCACCTCCGCCGCCTTTTTCGGATCGAGAATGGCAAAATGCTTCTTCTCTTCGACCATCTTTTTTATAATTTCTTCGGTGTCCATCTCGGTTACATCCTCAAGTCCATACATTGCTTTATCTAATGCTGCAATAAGAGATGACCCAACTTTGGAGGCCTCAATCGGCATATCGGTCCGGATGCACTGTTCATCGGTCATAATTACGTCGGCAATCCCGCTTCTGATAAAAAAGAGCTGACGGGAGAAAGGACCGATGACCTTGGCCTGATCTGAATACCTGCTTGTTTCTAAAGCGGTACAGCAAACTCCACAAACTTCGACTTGGTCATAGAGGTTGTTTTCACGGAGGTAATCAATGACAACGGTTGAGGTGGCAGGGTTATGACCAACAAACAGGATTACAGGTTTTGTTTTATCGACCGAATTCCATCCCAAGTCCACCAGAGGAGTTTCTGCAACCGAGGTGGGGTAATTAAATCCCACGATCTGCGCGATATCGGCCACTTCCATGCCCACATGGTCAAGCATACCCGCATGCAAAGCCTTTGACTCATAATCCAGGTAGCTCCCCTCCTGACCCATATGAGTGGTGTCAAGCAGATGGGCAATCTCTTTGTAGACATATTCGATGGCCACTTCAAGGTCACCCAGTGTCTCAGGCTTGAGGCCAAGGACAGTTCTTATATTTGGTGCCTCAAGATCAATGGATGTACCCAGATCGATCTTTTTGTTTCTGCCGTGCTTCTCAATCAGGACTTCTAAGATGTGCCCTGCGTGAGAGGCGTGGGCTGAACACCCCATCAGGCAGGCCAGCAGTACAAATCTTGCCTGTTGTGTGCCGATATCGATTCCACATGCCCCTCTCCGGTCTTCCGTAAGATCACATTTACCATAGGTGCAAAAGCAACAGAGGTCACAGAACGGGGCATACCAGGGTTTATATGTCTTCAGGAGGTTCATATCCCAGCTTCTCAGATCAGGGATTTCTGGCATAGGGGTGTGTCCAATTGGCTCCCAGGCGATTTCTGCCTTTATTTTGTGGTGAATCTCCTCCAATTTTTTTGTCATCTCTTTTATCTCTGCCATGTTCGGGTCCTTTCTAAAGGTTCTCTTCGCCATCCAAAAATCTCAGGAGGCTCCAAGTGAATGCAGTCATACTCTTTTCTCCCAAATTCTTCATCGAAGTGGTCTAATGTGAGCGGTGGGGATCAACCTTTTAAAAAGGCTGATCCCCCAAGGTTCCATCGAAGCCCCCATGCATTACAACTACCAACGACGAAACCCTCGCCCACCACCAAAGCACCTTCCACGGCCTCCACCCCATGGAAAGCCACCATGGCCTGCTCCAAAGACAGGGCCATAGAAGGGCCTTCGATTAAATGGAGAATAGGGTGGGCGCAGGCCATACCCATATGGATCGTATCCCATATTGGGCATTGCGCAGAAACCTCTGCCACCTCCGGCCATGGGGCCCATCCCTCGCGGCCCTGTTCCATCAAATCCCGGCATAAAAAACACCTCCTTCTTGAAAAAGTCCCTGGGTTAAGGTTAGGGTGACGATACCATTTTCGTTAAGGGGTTACGTTGTTAGGTTTAAAATCTTAAAGCCGTAACCTCACCAAATACGAAACGGGCTTCCTAACCCTAACCTCAAGACGACCTCCATGATCATTTCTTCAGCTCTTCAAGCCTTTTCTCAATCTGGCTTAATTGTTCTCGCAGGAAATTGGCCTCTTCTTCGAGACACCGAATTTCCTCTTCTTGGGTCGGAGGTCCCCAGGGGGGAACCGGTGCGCCATATCCCCAGGGCTTCCAGCACCAGCCTCTTCCATATCCATGGAGATGGTATTTCCATCCCGCAGGTCCCATTCCGTAAGGCATAATCAGCTCCCTTTTTTTATAAAATGGTGCAATTTTTAAGGTATCAACCTCTGTCAAAATTTGTTTTTTTCCATCTTGCGATTCAAGCATGACCATGTTTTTAACAATTTATTTAACGATGTATTCCTCGTTACTGAAAAGGCGTTTAAATATCTCCCTCTCTTTTACTTCCATTGGATTCATTTTTGATGTACTGTATGAGAAAAGGTGCGATAACACCGTTAAAAGCCTCTGTGGCCTCCCAAATTCCCCCCTCACCCCCGCCCTCTCCCCCGAGGGGAGAAGGAAGAGGAAGGGGATATACCGAAGTGGGGAGGAACCGTTGATCCGCTGACCTCGCGGAGGCTTCCTGCTTTATAGCGCTCAATCACTTCCCTCACGGTTCCGTCTGCTACGAGATATGTCTTAACCCCCGAAGCTGAAAGGGCGGAGGCAGCATTGGGTCCGAGGTTACCTGTAATTAGGACAGTCGCTCCTCTCTGAACGATAAGTTGTGCGGCCTGAACCCCGGCCCCTCCCATAGCCATTAAACCTTCATTCTCTGAGGCTTCAAACTCCATGCTTTCTGGGTCGACAAAAATAAAATACTGACATCTTCCGAACCTTGGATCGATCTGGCAACTCAGATCTTTTCCTGTTGCGCTTACGGCAATCTTCATCTCTCACCCCCCGCACTCATGATCGAGCCCATGATGGTCACAGGCAACGATCCCTTGGGTTTCGCCTCTGAGATAGGCTTCAACCACATCTCTCACCTTTCCTTGGGCCCCTGTGGCGACATCAATCCCAAATTGGGTGAAAAAGTTGATCGCCCTCGGCCCCATTCCGCCAGCGATCATCACATTTGCCATTTGAGAATGGATAAACTGGGGAATCACTCCTGGTTGATGGTTTGGGAAATAAGGATTCTGAACAACCTCAAAGCCCAGTATTTTATCCCCTTCCACGTTCACAAACGTATAGAAAGGACACCTCCCAAAATGGGCGCTGAGAAACCCCTCGAGACCGGAACCATCTTCAGAAGCCAATGCAATTCTCTTCATCTCTTTGCCTCCTTCTCTTTGAAATGATAGGGAAAGTTTTCTCTCTCAAATTGTTTTTCTATTTCTTTAAAGCCCACAAATTCCTTACAGATATCGGCAATCTCCTGGAAGGCCTTGGTTGCTTCCGAATCCGGATGGGCCATTACAAAGGGCATTCCTCTATCACAATCGGTGACCACCTCAGGATCAATAGGTATTCTTCCAAGGAAAGGAACTCTCAGATCCCGTGCTGCCTTTTCACCACCGCCTTTCTTAAAGAGAGAAATCTCCTGGTGGCAATGAGGACAGATCAGCCCGCTCATATTTTCAACAATCCCAATTACCGGGATGCCGAGCATCCGGCTGAAGGTGACGGCCTTTCGGGAGTCAAGAAGAGCGACATCCTGAGGGGTCGTTACCACCACCGCTCCATCTACGTCTTTGATCACATGAGCAACGCTCAGCGGTTCGTCGCCTGTTCCAGGAGGAAGGTCAACGATTAGGAAATCAAGGCTTCCCCACTCCACCTCTCCTACGAATTGACTGATGGCGCTGTGTTTCAAGGGACCCCGCCAAACCACTGGATTGTCACGATCACCGATAAAAAAAGCCATAGAAATAACTCTTAGATTCGGTAATGCCTCAACCGGAATCATTCCTCTTCCTGAACCCTCAACGACTCTCGACTCAATGCCAAGCATCTTGGCGATGTTGGGACCATGGATGTCCGCATCAAGGAGCCCAATATTAAATCCGCTCTGAGATAAAGTAACAGATAGGTTCGTTGCGACCGTGCTTTTTCCCACGCCACCTTTCCCGCTCATCACCATGATTCGATGTTTGATGTGCGAAAGTCTTGACCTCAGCCTCTCTTGAGCGTGAACTTCCTTTTCCTGCTGGCTGCAGGAACCGGACTCATGGCAGGTATCGCAGATTGCATCTTTCTTACATTTTTCTTCAGCCATCTAAGTCCTCCATTTTTTCAAATATTGTGAAATTGGTTGTTTAAATCTGAAATTTGAAATCTCAAATCTAAGAATTTTATTTACGCCCGTCAGGGTCCTTCTTTTTTCCAGCCACACATGCGTCTTTGCCCTCTTTTTTCACAACACAGACCGGGTCGAAGCCTTCCCTTGAGAAATAGATTGAAGGCTAACTCAGCCTCGCCGACGACATTGTGCAAAACACCGATTCCTTTCTTCCCCAAATGGTTTATGCAAAAACCATCAATCCCACCACAGATGAGCTGATCGACTCCCGTAGTCGTCAATTGCTCCAGGCGCTGGGGGAGGTTGAGGCTGGTTGTTGGAATTTTCTCCTGATGGACCACCTCTCCGTTCTCAACGGTGATCATCCACAATTCGGGGGAGAAATCAAAACGCGGAGAAATTCTATTTCCAAAAAGGGGAATCGCAATTTTCATATCTGTAGATTTATATAGCAAAAGGAATGCCAGAGGGTGTGAGATCAAAAAGTACTGAGATGTCAAACCATTAGAAAAACGCTTTGCGGAACTTCATCGGAGCGGATATCAGGAGATGTTGCAAAAATGAAAGGTAGTCTATGCAACAGATGCATAAATGAAACTATTTGGCCTAAGAGGAATTTTTGGTGGCAGGCGTGGGTCATACAAACAATTTATTTCACGGGAATTTAGAGGAGGTCATACCTTTTCATCTTTCTCCAGAGCGTGGTGCGATCGAGACCCAATTCCAATGCGGTTTTGATGCGATTTCCATCGTGTTTCTTCAATGTTTTCTCGATGATTTCGAGCTCTGCTTTTTGAAAGGGAGTTTCTTCTTTAGAAGGGGCAATTGTCATGACCTCCTTTTGATCTTTGGTGAATTCCTTGGGAAGGCAACCTAAAACGATTCGATCTCCCTTGCAGAGGACAAACGCATGTTCAACGATGTTTTCGAGTTCTCTGACATTCCCGGGGTAATCGTACCTCATTAACGTTCTCATGACCTCATCGGACACCCCTATGACCTGCTTTTCCATTTTTGCATTAAATTTTTGGATGAACGCATCGATCAGCAATGGAATATCCTCTCTCCTGTCCCTTAAAAGGGGGAGCTCAATCTTCACGACATTGAGTCGGTAAAAGAGGTCATCTCGGAATTTGCCTTCGTTGACCAATCTGGAGAGGTCCCTGTTGGTGGCGGCAATGATTCGGACATCTGTCTTCCTGGGGCTGGTCGAGCCCAGCGGTTCAAACTCCCTCTCCTGAAGAACCCTGAGCAACTTGACCTGAAGGGCAGGGGACATGTCACCCACCTCATCGAGAAAGATCGTCCCCTCATTCCCTAATGCAAATCGTCCAGGCTTATCTTTCTTCGCATCTGTAAAAGCACCTTTGACATATCCGAAGAGTTCCGATTCAAGCAACGTATCGGGTAGAGCGCCGCAGTTCACTTTGATAAAAGGCTTTGTTTTTCTTCGGCTGAGATTGTGGATCGCCTTCGCAAAAAGTTCCTTCCCTGTGCCGCTACCCCCTTGAATGAGGACGGTGCTGTCGCTGTCTGCAATATTTGGAAGAATGTTGAAGATCTCATGGATTTTATGATTCTTGCTAATGATATCTCCGAGAGTATATTTTTGTGACAGTTCTTTCTTGAGCTCTTCGATTGTGGAGAGATCCCTGAACGTCTCAACCCCCCC
>CAKZKY010000214.1 GCA_937124575.1 uncultured Pseudomonadota bacterium
TCAAGCCTTGGATCAAGAGAAAGATGATTGTGACAGTCGATCAGTCCGGGGAGAAGGGTTTGGTCACTACAGTCTATTACTTGGATATTGGCTTCTTCTTTGAACTCCTTCTCTCTTCCAATCCTGACGATCCGTTCCCCCTTAATAAGAATAGACCCCTTTTCAATCGGTGGATTCCCCATTCCATCGATTAATAACTTCCCTTTTATAAGGGTCTTTTTTTCTCCCACCTCAATACCCATCTTATTCTGTTGCCCCGCTAAGGTTATGCGCTGTCCAAATATCTTTCTAAGTTTTTGGATTCGTCATAGTCTCAAGGACTTTGATTAACTCGTGGACCTCCGCATTCTCCATCCCTAAGGAGAGAGCCGTAAGGTAATATTGGTAGGCTGCCGAGGCCACAATTAAAGGGGTCCTCGCCCTCCTACCGTCATTGATCACCAGACCAATGTCCTTGCACATTTGCCCCAATCCTCCAATGGCTGGGGTATTTTCAAGTATATTGGATGAAATGAGCCTGAACCAATCACTTCCGGCAATCCCACTTCCTACAACCTTGCAGACCAGTATAGGATCTAATCCTTGTTTTTTAGCTAAGGTAATTACTTCAATTGTAGCGGCGAGGGTTGTTGCCACGAGGAGTTGATTACAATGTTTAACCAACTGTCCCAAGCCAGGCTTTTCCCCAACATAGGTTATTTTCCCCTGCACTTCGAGAAGGGCTCGGCATTCCTCTAAAAGGTTCTTGTCGCCTGCAGCGATAATGGTCAAAGTCCCCGCCTCTATTCTCGGAGGACCTCCAGTCACGGGGGCGTCGATCAATCCAACTCCTTTTGCAGAACATTGGTCAGCTACCCATTCCAAATTATCTTTGTCGATTGTAGCCATACAGATGACTTTTGTATCCTTATGGCATCCATTTAGAATCCCATCTTCACCGGTGACCACATCAATGACTTGTTGGTCGTTCAAAACATAGACAATTACTTTCCCAGCTTTTTCGGCCACCTCTTTAGCGTTTCTCACCACAATCCCACCGGCTTTTTCAAATTCCTTGACCACTTCTTCCCTTCGAGCATACCCCACCACCTTGTATCCTTCTCTTATATATTTTTTTGCCGCTACCATTCCCATTCTTCCAATGCCGATCACTCCTATCGTTTCAGACATATCTTCCTCCACACATAAAATAAAAAATTATTAGCAAATCATTGGGTTAACTTCCTTAATAACTTTGCCGCCCGATGGGGATTGAAAATTCCACATAAGCAAGGCTTGGCCAATTCGATGGCAGCTTCTTCAATAGTGATTTTATTTTTTTTGACTTCGTCCAACATTTTTTTAACAAGATTGCTGGATACCAGACCATGGCCGCACATCGTTACAAAATCGAGGATCTCCGGTGGCCAGATTTTCTCTTTATTCCCATGAATTCCTAATGCAAATTCAATCAACGGAGGGGTGATTCCGGTCTTCTGGCAACAATCAAAAACTTCGTCAAACAGACCTGAGACTATGACCGAAATACCAATGTTTTTTTCTTTCAACTCCTCCATACATGCGATGAGGTTCTCTTTGTCTTTGAAGACGACCTGCCATCCCACCGTATGTTTCTCCATGATTTCTTCGGGAGGCACCATAAATTTGTTCGCCACCTTACAATCTCCAAAATTGAGGTCCGTATATTTTCTTGCAATCTTGGCCATCTCTTTTAGCCGCTCACCTGCACCGATGTCGTTGTATCCTCTGGCGACGTGGGTCAGCATAGGAAAATCTTCTTCCAATCCTTCTATATATCCCGTTCGATGAAGTGAATGAGTCATACTCTCCTCCTTTTTCTTCTGTTCATGTTAAACCTTTATCACATTATTTATTTAGAACCCTCCCCAGTCCAAGATTGACCTTGCCGTTAGGATATACAGGGAATCCCATCTCTTTTACGATCTTGAGGGCTGGCCCCTTTTCTTCCTCTTCGGGATGGGAGATCAGGTCCACCGAAAAAACGCTTTCAACCTTGTCGCTCATTTCTTTTATTACTTGAAGAACAGGTTTAAGCTGTTCAGGTTTGACTTCAAACTCAATGATTGCGGAAAGGACCTTTTCGTTTCTCAATTCGGGTTTCAGTTTCCCAGATTTTACGTCCTCAAATAAAAATGTCACTGGATTGCGGGGCTCAAATTTAACCCCCCTCTCGGCTAAAGCCATAGCAATTAATTCTAAATCTTTTAGCCGAGCTCCAACAGCAGGCCGACCGACTTCAACGGCCATCCCCCATGAGCCTTTTTTAAAACGGCCCGTAATCTCATTCGTTTTCATTTCCTCCGTTCCTCTTCCTGGAACCCCAGTCTCTTTAAACTCTACCATCGGATCGCTGAAAGATTTACGTATAACTCTTGGCCACTTTAGCTCCTGTTGGTAGATCGCCTGGGGCTTACAAACATTGGCTCTGAAACAGACTCCGCATTCCACACA
Source organism: uncultured Pseudomonadota bacterium (assembly GCA_937124575.1). GTDB lineage: Bacteria > Desulfobacterota > BSN033 > BSN033 > UBA1163 > RBG-16-49-23. The sequence continues at coordinate 2,473 of CAKZKY010000214.1, forward strand.
CTCATCTTCATCAATCCAAGATCTCTTCTTTTTCGGGTTGTCCTCTCTCTCAGCTACGTGAATGGCTTCGACTGGACAGTAATAAGTACATCGTTCACATCCAATACATTTTTCTGCGTCAATTCGCATGAATTTCTTCCCTCCTAAAGATTGGATTTGTATAGAGGCTGAAGATTCTAAATATTGCTACAGGAATCTTTCTCTGAAAGATCTTTTTTCTCATTTTTCTCTTTTTAACAAAGTTAATAATTTTGGAAGTTCTCCTTCTATCATATTGTATGTGTGCTGAGGTTCTGGGAATCGTTTCATTCGCACATCCTCAGCATAAAGTTTGAGGGCTTTCAAAGTTTCTTCACCAAGATTGGCATATTTCTTTACAAATTTTGCAGTGAATGCTTGAAAAATGCCGAGGATATCGCTGACGATCATCAGTTGGCCGTCTGCCTCAATTCCAGCTCCAATACTATACACAGGAATTGTCAATTCATCCCGAATAATTCTGCAGACCTCTGGAGGAACTGCCTCAATCAAAAGGGAAAAGGCGCCGGCCTGCTGAATCGCCCTGGCATCCTCAATCAACTCGAGGGCAGTTTCTGCAGTTCGTCCCTGTGCTTTGAATCCACCCAACTGGCCTGAGCTTTGAGGTGTGAGACCGATATGTCCCATAACGAGCATCCCAGCCTCTGCAATGGCTTTGATCTGAGGATAAACCCTTCTACCACCTTCAAGCTTGATCGCATCAACTCGGGCTTCTTTATAAAATCGCCCTGCATTACGAACCGCCTCATCGCAGTTGACTTGATAAGAGAGGAAGGGCATATCACCAATCACAAAGGTGTTGGGGGCTCCTCGGCGAACAGCCTCGGAGTGCCAAACGCACTGGTCCATCGTTACCGGTATCGTGCCTTCATAACCGTAGATGCACATGCCAAGTGAGTCTCCTACAAGAATCATGTCCATTCCCGCCTGCTCGGCGAATTGGGCTGTCCAGTAATCATATGAGGTTACCCAAACAACCTTTTCACCTGTGTCCTTCATCTTCTGGAGATCGATCCTCGTCAATTTCTTTTTCATTCCTAACCCCTTCTCATACTATGTTTTCATTTAGACGTCTTTTTCCCATTCGCTGCTTTCCAATGACTTTAGAGCATCCGCCTTTGCCAGCTCAATATGTGCTTTCATTAACTCTTTAAGCTGGTATTTATCTTTATTCTCAAGGTATCTTATGATCATCTCATGTTCATCCCATGCTCTAATTCTCGTTTTTCTCAATGACAGAAAACGAAAACGCATCACCAAATCCTTCAGCTGGCTTAATATTTTAAGCAGATACTCGCTACCTGCTGCTTTACAAATGCTTTCATGAAAAGCGGTGTTGATTCGCCATAAGGCGATCCACCCTTCAGGGCGATTTGCATCAGGTGAGCCGAGTACTTTCCGGGCCTGCAGAGCCATCTCTTTAAGTTTTTGAAGAGTTTCTATGTCAATATTGTCACAAGCCAATTCTACGGCGTAAACTTCTAATACGGCTCGAATTCCATAAATTTCTTTTATCATTTGGGGAGTGATCAGTGGAACACGGACACCACCTTGGAGGACTCGTTCCACCAATCCATCTTGCACGAGACGTTGAAAAGCTTCTCGAACAGGTGTTCTACTGGTTTTTAGTTCCTCGGCGATTGTGCTTTCAATAATTCGTTCCCCGGGCGCAATTCTGCCCAACAAAATACGTTCTTTTAGAACATCGTATATTTGGTCTGAAATAGATTTGGGAGGGATAATAACAACCTCCTCTTGAGCAAGCGATTCCTTCATCTCATTAATCTCTCGAAGATTGGTTTAACCCGGAGCATTAAACCTCGTGTTCGCTAAGAAGTTAATTAACCCATCTCCGCTGCAAGCAGCACAGAACTATCTAACTGAGCAAACCTATTTCAATGACTTGGGTCAGAAACGCAATAGTGAATTACCCGTTATCATCTCAATAGAAGGGCAAAATTGGTATACATGTACTCTTGTATGCTTGCATACCATTTTAAAAAAATCCTGTCAAGAGAAATTTTTGAGATCACTGAAAAAGTCCTTAAGAGACTGGGGAAGTGGGGTTCCAAACCCTTCGAATGCGGGTCATTTAGAAG
>CAKZKY010000215.1 GCA_937124575.1 uncultured Pseudomonadota bacterium
GGCCGGATACAACCCAAACGGATGGGGATTCGGGGGTTGAGGATCCGGGCGATGGCTACAATTCTTGAGGTCTCTTCTGGAGTTGGAATTCTATAGGAATTTTTTCCAGCCAGTGGCTTGAAGATCACTAAGACCAGAGTGTCCACTCCCACTCGGGTCACGATCTCCAATGCCTTCCATTCTCCGCTGATCTCTCCAAAGTGATGTCCGATGATGACATGGGGGGCGAGCCTGTGGCCCATCTCCTTGAGCATGAAGAGAATTTCTTCATAATCTTCCACCCGCCTTTTCAGGTGATAGATCTGGTGAATCGTTCTCTCATCACCGATGACATCCAACAGAATTTGGTCAATTCCAGCATCTTTCAGGGCTTTTGCTGTCTCTCTTTTAACCAGGCCGGTGTGGACGATGATTTTCAAAGAGGGATCTATCTCCTTAATCTTTCTTAAGGGAGGGATAAATTGATCGAGAGGGACTTCGCCATCCCGGTTTGCTCCACCACTCACTAAAATACCCAGAGCACCTTGGAAACGAAGTCTTTCTACTGTCTGAAAAAAAGTTTCAGGGTCCTTTGCCGGAATCATCGATTCGAGAAGTTTCCCTTTACAGTGGCCACAATGGAGATCGCAATGGGCTCCCGTAACGCTGATTGCCGCAAAGCAGCTCTTGTTTAGGGGAAGTGAGCCGTCACTGTAAGAAACTGTCCCGGGGATGGAGAATGTGAGTTCATTGCCAAAACGGAGCTTCCGGAGATGGAAAGCCTCAGTCTGGAGTTCTTTTGTTGGTACTTGTAATAATTTGTTGATCATGGCGTATTTGCGTATAAGTTACGCTCCTATAACCAAATTCCAAGCTCCAAATAATAACCAATTTCCAATAACCCAATATAAATGTTTGGTGTTTGATTATTGGAATTTATCTGGTTATTGGTGCTTGGTCATTGTCATTTTATTTCCAGTTGTTTTTTTATTTCCTCTATATCTTCAGGTTCGGGCATGAACGGGAAATTGCGGATCGGGCCGGAAGGCCGCTCATTTCCGTAAGGCCGGTTGCATGCCACTTTACCATCCCTTCCAGGGCATCCGGAGGTCATGAAGGGTTCGCCCAATTCAATCAATGGGTTGATATCGGTTCCAAAATCAGTCAGTTTTCCCTGCCTATCAAATGACATCTGCCTGATCGAACCCAGGCCCACATTGATAATCCAACGGGCAAGTTGAATTCTGCGGTATTGATTAAGAGGAGGAGGGGGATGATCTTGCATGGGGCTTCCTTTTTCAGGAAAGAAAGAAAAGAGGTGGGTATAGGCGCCCATATCCTGACCTTTCTGAATTGCCTGAACCATCTCCCTTTCTGTCTCACCCAATCCCACGATGAGATGGATTCCGACATAGAATTTTCCGAAAATCTCTTCGGACAGTCGGACGACCTCCCAGTAATGATCCCAGCGATGAGGACCATTGACGCCCCTGCCTCTCAAGCGATCAAAAAGTCCAGGGGTTGCGGCATCAATGGCAATTCCTACCCGGTCAGCTCCAGCTTCTTTCATTGCCATCAAAGATTCCCTGTTGCGGATCAGGGTTGGCGTGATGAGAACGCTGATAAAAAGATCGGTCTCCTTCTTAAATTTTTTAATGACATGGATCGTATCCTCAAGTGCTTTGGGATGTGTGATCATGGAGATGCAGACCCGGTGGATCTGTTCTTTTGTCCTGGTTCTCTCAACGACTTCTTCCAATGAGAAGAGAGGCCAGTCCACACGAATAAAGGTCTTTCCTTTAGGCCCTTCCAGCCTCGTTTTCGAGAGACCACAGAAGTGGCACTTTCCAAGACAGCCTTCTTCATAGTGAAGAAGAAGATTGAGGCCTTTCAGTTTTGCATCCCGATGAAAAGATCCCTGCTGAAACCCCAACGTCAGCGAGGCCGCCAGACTGGTCTGGACATATTTAGGGCTTATTTTAGGATTCATGAAGAACTCTTTAATTTCAGCCCTTAAGGGCTGATTTACAAAACGATTCCATCTGTATCTCGGGGCGTTAGTCCTGATTTTTTCCGATCTTCGTAATATTCTTTAAAACCAACCCAGGTTTCTTTTACCAATCGTTCAAAATCAATATCTTTCTTCTTCCAGTTTTCATCAAGAAATACTCTTTTATGAAATCCGTACTGCAGCGCATTTCCAAAGGCTTCTCGCCACTCCAATTCGTAATTCTCCAGATAGCGCAAATCTTCCCTTACGATTGCTTCTGCAGCTATTCGACCAGCTCTCTCACCCGCTATGACCGCATTTAGAATTCCTGCACCAGTGATGGGATGGGCATGCCCCGCTGCATCTCCTACAAGGAGAATATTTCCAAAGACGGTTTGGGGTCGTGGTTCACAAGGAATGGAGCCACCTGTCTTTGAGACGATTTCGATCCTCGGCAGTTCACCGGATCGATTCAGGAGGTTCAAAAACCGATCGAGTAGCTCCGGAAGCATAGAGGTTTTTAGAGGTAAAACACCGATGCCCACATTCGCTGTTCTGCCTTTTGGAAAAACCCAACCATATCCCCCCTCATAATCTGGATGAAAGAAGATATCGGCATGAGACTGTGGCTTAAAGAGCACAACCTCGCACTGTAGAGCCACCATCATTCTTATCGAAGGTAGTTTCATCCATCGGGCAACTGTGGAATGAACTCCATCCGCGCCGATGATCACTCTTGTTCGGATCCATTCTTTGTGGTTATTCCTCTGGATGAGAACGCCTTCGGCTGAAACTTCGATTGCTCTCGTTCCCGTTACCACCTCAGCTCCGGATTGAATGGCAGATGTAGCAAGTTCCTTATCGAAGAGGGAGCGATCGAGCATATATCCCGGACTTTTCATCTCAAAGGTTTTCCCATTGGGAAGATGGATGCTCATCGTCTCAATGGATTGAACGATTGACCCGAGATCGAAAGAAGCATATCGGGAGACCCATTTGGAAACCAGCTCAGCACACTGAACCGGAATACCGATATGCTCTTTTTTCTCGATGAGGAGAACCCTCAACCCCATCCCTGCGGCTTCTCTGGCCGCACTTGATCCTGCCGGACCGGCTCCGATCACCAGAATATCATACGACTCAGCAAAAGAGCGGTCATCCATGGACATACTCTAAAACCCTTCTGAGGAGAGGAAGGTTGAGGTGGGTCTGGTTTTCAAATATTCCAAGGTGCGCCTCTTTTTCACGGTTCAAATCGTAACAGGTGCTCCTTTCGACATCCACCAAAATACCAGGTAGCCCGATTCTCTCAAAGTCAGGCCGATGTTTCCCATAAAAGGGCTCACAACACGATCCAATAAATGATCTTACCCCCTTTGCTTTAATCTGATAGAGGGTTGATTCGAGGTCTTCGTAGCTCTGGATGGTAAGGTAATCCATGTCGAACGATCGGGCCATCTGGATGGCTTCACCTATGGAGCATCGGCCACACTCATCACATCCCTTTTGATAACGATAGGAACAGTCCACCTCTTTGGCACAGTAAGGAAGAAGCAGCACTTCCGGTCTCTTTACCTCTTTAAACGGTTTTAAGACTGGAAAAAGATGATGGGTTTCGCTCTCCTCAAAGCCAAAGGGAAGGAGGTCCATCTTCTGGAGCGCTTCTTTAACCGCCTGGATCAAGTGAGTCTCTTTGACTCCGGGAATCAAAATTTTCTTTTTCTCAAAAAATTCGTGGATGATCTGTTCGATATTCGAAGGCGTAGCCTTTGAATTTTTTAGAAGGCTTTCGAGGTCGAAGAGCGCCCTTTTGGGGTAGGCGAAAAAGTCACCGGTGATTAGAATCTGATTGATCACCTGCGTCTTCGTATCAAGGGCCATGGAGATGCGGATCAATCCACCAGGTGCTTTCAGGACAGAGGTCAGAGTCTTTCTTCGTGGAAGAGATTCCCTGACTTTATAGATATGTTCTGAAGAAGAGAAACGAGGCAGTTTTTCTCTTAACAGACTTTCTTCTTCAGGAGTTAAAGGACCGGGATTGAAATGAACACCGAAAGTCTCCTGAAAACCCTTGACCAGAGCCTCCTTGATCGTTCCTGGTGAGGGCGTGCGGCCTAATTCCCACTTTAAGCAAGTGACTCTTTCTTTGACCGAATCAATCTCTTTATCCTGCAGTTTCTCGGTTGGGATTCTTAAAGCCCGAAGCATCTCATCCACATCGAAATCAACAAGGAGTGTGCCCTGAAAGAGGATGGCTCCTGAAAGCTCAGTTCCGCCTGTTCCGGATATCTTTCGGCCATTCACCTCGACATCGTTTCTTGGTCGAAAATAGGCACGCAATCCAAGACGCTGAAGCCCATGGGCTGAAGCCTCTCCCATCCTTCGGTAGAGGTCTTCGATCCTCGAAGGGATTCGAGGATCTGTTTTGGAAATGTAGATTTCCCACCCTAATTCCGCCCTTCCCCAGTAGATGGCTCCCCCACCGGTGAGTCTACGGTTGATCTCAACTCCTTTTCCCCGGCAGTAATCGAGTCGCACCTCTTCTTCGACGGATTGATGATGGCCGACCAGAACTGAAGGATTGGAGAACTGGAGAAATCGGAGAGTATGAGGAATCTTCTCGCAAGCTTTCTGCTCGAGAAGAACCTCGTCAAGAGCCATATTTTCAGCAGCACTGCGGGCGCCAGTATCTAAGAGTCGCCAGATTTCCATTAGATGATTGTATAGCTTATTTTTTCTTACCCTTCAACGGACACTATGGATTTTTACATTCTAAAGTGATAGATTGATAAATATCGAATGCGGTTAAAAGAGGAGAAAAATGAGAGAAATGGATTCAAAACAGGTTTCTGAGAAGGCAAAAGGCTATTTTGATCAAGGGTATAACTGAGCGGAGTCTGTCTCCTTGAGTTTCAAGGACTATCTCGGGCTAACAGATTCCATGCTTCCCCAATTGGCTACCGGTTTCGGTGGGGGTATAGGCCGAAAGGGATCGCTCTGCGGAGCTTTTACCGCATCCATCATGGCCATTGGGGTAAAGAGGGGCAGAACCGATCCAAAGGATCGAGAGGCTCTCTTAATGGTTTATGAGAAATGCCAGCAATTCTGGGAGAAGTTCGAAAAGGAGTTCGGAAGCAGAAACTGTTATGACCTGATCGGCCTTCATCTGGATAATCCAGAGGAGCTTAAGAAGTGGCTTGAGACCGGAGGCCGAGAAAAGTGCAGGGCTCTCGTAGGCAAGACTGCCGAGATGCTCTGCGATTCTTTAAGCGAGATAAGATAGGAGCAATTCGTTTGGATCTTCTAAAAACATACCGTCTCTATAAAAAGATCAGCCAGTACCCAAACCTGCTCGGCCTGATTCGAAGCACTTTCATGGAGACCCTTGAGAAGAAAGGGATCATCACACGGACCAAACTTTACGAACAAGCGATTGAGGAACTGAAGAAGGATGGCCTTCCTGATACCGAGGCGAACCGGCAGGAATATTTGGAGGCACTGATCGACTACTATTTTGCTACCCATCTCACCCCCACTGAAATTGAGAACTATATCAATCTTGCCAGAAAAAAAGATAAGGCTATGACTCTGAGCAAGATTGTCAACCAGGATCAGGCAAGCTCCCTTAGGATATTTAATGCCCTCCAGGAATTCTGTGAAATCCCCAAAGGAGAAGTTTACATCTCCAGGGAAGAGGCCGAGGGGATTCGGGTCGCCCTGATCAGTCGTTTTATTTCAAGCCAGCTTCCCTTCATCAGCCTTGCAAAGAATCATATCACCATCCGGGATTTTCATACCCTTCTTGAACGAACGCGCTGGAGTCGCAAACGACCCGGAAAACTTGGAGGAAAAGCCGCTGGAATGATTCTCGCTCATAAAATCCTTCTGCCCCTGCTGGAGGAGAAGGATCCAGAACTCGAAAAGTACGTTCGGGTTCCGGAGACATGGTATTTGAATTCTGGTGTCTTTTCGGAGTTTCTGGACCGAAATAACCTCTACCTTTTCCATACCTATAAATATAGAGATCGAGAGACCATCGAAGAGGAATTCTCAAGGATCGAAGAAAGGTTCCGATTTGCGACTTTTGCTCCGGAGGTGGTTGAAGATTTTCGAAAGATCCTCGAAGAGATCGGTGAACACCCGATCATCATCCGTTCTTCAAGCATGCTTGAGGATAGCTTTGGCTTAGCCTTCTCGGGCAAGTACCTCTCCTTCTTTTTGACCAACCAGGGCGATATTGAGACCCGCCTGAACCATTTCATCATGGGCCTAAAAAAGGTTTTTGCCAGCACCTTTGGCCCTGACCCCATCCTCTACCGCAGAGATCACGGGCTTCTCGATTACGATGAGAGAATGGCCATGATCGTCCAGAAAGTGGTGGGAAGGCGATTTGGGGACTACTTCTTTCCCTTTGCAGGCGGGGTGATGTTTTCCCGCAATGTTCATGCCTGGAATCCCAAGATCAGAAAAGAGGAGGGCCTTGTGAGGTTGGTCTTTGGTCTGGGAACCCGGGCAGTTGACCGGGTGGGATCCGACTATCCCAGGATGATTCCATTAAGCCATCCCCAGCTCCGACCAGAGATCACAGGAGATCAGATCAAGAAATACTCTCAACGGCAGGTGGATGTCCTCAACCTGAAGAAGGGGATATTGGAGACGATTGATTTTAGAACGCTGAAGTCCCAAATTGACTATCCTGATCTCTTTTATGCCGTCTCGATTCAAAAGGACGACCATCTTGCCCCTCCTCTGTTCAAAACCCAGAACCTGAAAGAGGAGGAGCTCTGTCTCACCTTTGATAATTTTTTAACCAAGAGCCATTTCGTCCCCCTTGCGAAAAAGATCCTTTCGAAAATCGAAGGGGCTTATGGAAGGCCCGTAGATATTGAGTTTGCCTGGGATGGGGATAAATTCTATCTGCTTCAGTGTCGTTCCCTTTCCATCCGCAAAGAGAAGGAATCTGTGGAATTCCCAGAAGAGGTCAATCGGGACAAGATTCTGTTTACAACCCAAACAGCCCTCTCCAATAGCATCGTTCCTAATTTGGAGTATATCGTCTATGTGGACCCGAAGGCTTATGACCTGTTGCCTACCTATGAACGAAAGATGGAGATTGCTTCGGTTGTCAATCTATTAAACAAGAGTTTCGCCGAAAAACGCTATGCCTTAATGGGCCCTGGGCGGTGGGGAAGCAACGATATCAATCTGGGCGTCAGAGTCACCTACTCCAATATCAACAAGACCAAGTTATTGGTGGAGATCGCCTTTGCCAGGAATGGTTCAACGCCAGAGGTCTCTTACGGAACCCATTTTTTCCAAGATCTGGTTGAGGCAGACATTGTGATCGTTCCACTCTATCCGGATGATCCCAATTCGATCTTTAACGAGCAGTTCCTGCTACAGTCACCGAATCTCCTTCGGGAAATTGTTCCGGAAGCCCGAGGGACTGCAGAAGTGGTTCGGGTGATTCATATTCCTTCTGTATGTAATGGCCTCTATCTACAGGTTTTTCTAAGCACGGAGCAACAGAAAGGCGTCGGCCTTTTCGGCCCATTGATGGAAATTAAATAGTCTTCTCCTCATACTCAGATTCTTTAATGGAGTGATTGGGTTGAGAAACCTATTGATTTCTTTTCAGATTTGAGTTAAATAATTGGCACGATGGATCCAATGGAAAGGAATGGAATGAGTCTGGCCTGGATATGGCGTAGAGGAAATAGGGACGGATATTGCCTCATACCTCTCTCTCCATAATCTGGGTTAGAAGGAGCAACGAAGAGGCCATGGGTAATATCCACCCATGGCCTTTTTATTAAGAAATTCCGATTACCAAGTACCTATCATCAAATAAATCTTAATAACCAATGATCAAATTTTCTAAACAATGTCTTTTGTTTGGTTATTGGTCATTTGGAAATTGGTGATTATTTGGGATTTGGTCATTGGAATTTAAATCCAAGAGATATTAAAGGGGAGGCGTTAAAAGATGGATCGGATCTTCAGTGGAATTCAACCTTCGGGCGAAATTCATATTGGCAATTATGTGGGAGCGATTCGTAACTGGGTTCAATTAGTTAATCAATACGAGTGCATCTACTGTGTCGTGGACTATCACGCCATAACGATTGAATATGAAGTGAGCTCGATGCAGCGGAGGATTCTTGAAACAGCCACCATCCTTGTGGCCTGTGGATTGACTCCGGATAAGTGCACCGTCTTTGTACAGTCCCATGTACCAGAACATACTGAATTGACCTGGATCTTTAACTGTGTGACACCGATCGGAGAATTGGAAAGGATGACCCAGTTTAAGGAGAAGTCAAAACAGCACCGACACAATATCAACATGGGCCTTCTCGATTATCCTGTGCTTCAGGCAGCGGATATTCTGATCTATAAGGCGGGTTACGTGCCGGTCGGAGAGGATCAGACTCAGCACGTTGAACTCTCGAGAGAGGTCGCACGAAAGTTCAATGCTCGCTACGGTGAAACCTTTCCTGAACCCCAGGTCCTCCTTTCGACCGCTCCAAGGATTGCTGGAACCGATGGACAGGCAAAGATGTCCAAATCAATGAATAATGCCATCGGGCTTCTTGACCCCCCCGAGGTTATTCAGGAGAAGCTGAGAACAGCAGCCACCTGTCCGCACCGAGAACGCCGGAGCGATCCCGGGCATCCGGAACATTGCAATATCTTCACGATGCACACTGCTTTTTCCAAAACGGATCAGATAGACCATGTAGAAAAGGGCTGTCGAAGTGCGGGAATCGGATGCATCGAGTGTAAAGAGCTCCTTTCTGAGAATATGGTTGAGGAGTTGAGTCTCATTCAGGCGCGCGTGAGAGAAATCAACGAGAAGCCAGGATATATTATTGATGTCTTGAAATCCGGTGCCTCCCGCTGCAAAACCATTGCCACAGCGGTCATGGATGAAGTGAGGCAAAAAATCGGCATCAAATCAGACTGGTGATAAACAACATAGCACGAATTCTTATTCCGAGCGATCGAATAGAAGGATATATTTGAATCCATACCGCTCTCCAATTTGGCATAGAAGATATTTGGAGGGTCTTGCCCCATACTTCAATTCACTTTTAATCTTC
>CAKZKY010000216.1 GCA_937124575.1 uncultured Pseudomonadota bacterium
CCATAGGCTGAAATTTCAGAACTGGGGCAACGGAAAACAGCCGATGTCCAGGCTTTATCTCGAGCTATTTCTGCAGTGGGGATAGGCGCACCATCCATCCGATGAAGCGCCACCAACCAGCCTTTCTCATCCACAATGGCAATGCTACAGAGCAAACCTTTCTCTTTTGCCCTCTGCAAGCCTACTTGGAGTAGTTTTTTAGCCATGTCTAAATTCATCATCGTGGGGAATCTCCTCTTTTATGCTTGCCCAGAAAATAAAAGTTAAAGGTTAAACGGTAAGGGCAAAGAGGTCCGTTGTGTTAATGGGTTAGGTCATTGATCTTAAAAAATTTACCTTAGCCCTGACTTAAAACCATTTTCACCCTCACTCATAAAGTGCAGTCACGCCAGCTTGACTGACGGTAGTGTCACTGATGTCTCCCACACCTGCTGGAACGCCGCTACAGCCGATAGCACCGATCACCTCATTATCTTCATCGGTTATCGGAATGCCGCCAGGGATGAAACAGAGTCTTCCTTTCCCCCTTCCAATCATCCCCATGGCATGGTCACCCAATAACTTACCGATATTGCGGGGGTCGAGCCAGCGAGAACCCATCAGGGTTGGCATTTTGAAAGCAACAGCAGTCCATGCCTTTTCAATAGCAATATCTGTGGTCGCCATGGCAGCGCCATCCATGCGATGGACCGCGATGACAGTGCCGGATTGGTCAACAACGGCAATGCTGCATGGAAAGCCAGCAATATCTTTAGCCCATCTCTCAGCAGCCCCCAGCATTTTCAGAGCAAGTTCCAAAGTTAATTCCTTCATGAAAGCCTCCATTTTAAATGTTCTTAATTTAAGAGATCATCGGTGGCGATCACATCAGCACCTGTATTGAGGATATCAGGCAGAATGACCTGACCCATTTTGATCGGTGGTTTCACTTTCTTCTGAATCAGAGTCCGGGCGGCCTCTTTCAGTTTCGATTTCAAAATAGGGCGATTGCTCCTAACTGGAAGAAGGGGTCGAATACTTTTTTCTGTGAGGATGGTTGCCGTGAAGGTTCGAACTGGATTTCGATACTCTTCAACCACGTACTGTCGCCCCTCTTTGCATTTATTGCCTGCTACTTTCGCCACTTCTCCACGACGGTCGATCCGGAGTTTGGTTCTACAACCAAGGGGACACCCTATGCAAATAACCATTTCTTCACCCATCTTCTCTATCTCCTTTTCCGACACTCAACCATCAATTCGTTTGTCCCTTCCTTTAGACCGGTTAACTGGCTTTGGGAAAGTTCCATTCTTAACATTTCTCCGGGTTTGACGACCCTGAGCGGTTGGGAAAGAATATCTCCTATCTTAAGTTGAACATTCTCTTCCATCTCTTTTACCCTCGCAAACAGTGTGACATCTTGCTGGGTGTGGATGGTCTGTGGAACAACATACCGAATATTTTCCCCTGGCTTAATAAGGATCTTCTTTTTTTTCTCCACTTTCCCTTTTCGAACAAACTGAGCTGCTGAAGCGCCTGCGATCTCTGCTTCCCAAGAGACGTGATCCACAAGGTCATGGACATGAACCACATTTCCACCAGCAAAGATTCCTGAAACATTCGTTTCTCTAAACGGATCTACCATAGGTCCACCGGTTAAGGGATCGAGTTCTACTCCAGCCATTCGGGAAAGTTCGTTCTCAGGGATTAAACCGACCGACAACAGCAACGTATCACATTCTATAGTCTTTTCCGTGTTAGGGATAGGTCTTTTCTCATCATCCACCTTAGCGATGGTGACCGCTTTGATGCGTTGTTCTCCGTGGATCTGTGTGACGGTATGTTGAAGGAGCAAGGGGATTTGGAAATCATGAAGACACTGGACTTCATTTCTGGTTAGCCCCCCGACATAAGGGAGGATTTCCACCACTGCTTTCACTTCGGCACCTTCGAGGGTGAGGCGTCGGGCCATGATCATTCCGATATCACCAGAACCTAAAATGACCACTCGTTTCCCGGGAACGAACCCTTCAACATTGACAAGCCTTTGGGCCGTGCCGGCAGTAAAAATGCCTGCAGGCCGAGTTCCCGGAATAGCCAGTTGGCCTCTGCTTCGCTCCCGGCAGCCCATGGTGAGTATGATTGACTTGGGTTGCAGATGAATCACTCCGTTGCGGTTGTTGATAGCGGTCAGTTTTCGATCCGAAGCGATTTGGGTTACCATGGTTTCAAGTAGCACTTCGATCCCTAAATCCCTCACCTTTTCTGCAAATCGGTGGGCATATTCTGGTCCGGTAAGGTCTTGACCGAAGTAGAGCAACCCGAAACCATTATGGATACATTGGTGGAGGAGACCGCCGAGCTGCTCCTGCCGCTCGAAGATGAGGACATGTTCAGCTCCTTCCTCTTTTGCTTTGATGGCAGCCGCCATTCCTGCAGGGCCAGAACCAATGACCGCTACATCAATCTCTGAGTATTTCATGTCTGTGCCTCGATCAACTCTTTTGATTTATAAAGCAGGAGATGGGAATTCCAGCCTTTTTTGGTTATCTTTCCCTCGTTTACTCCCAGTTCTCTTGAGAGAATCTTCACCACTCGAGGAGTACAAAATCCTCCTTGGCATCGTCCCATCCCAGCCCTAGTTCTAAATTTAATCCCATCCAGAGTCGTCGCTCCTCGCTGGATCGCTGCTACGATTTCGCCTTCGGTCACGGTCTCGCAACGGCAAACCACATGACCGTATCGCATGTCTTTGGAGATTAATTCTCTTTGTTTTTCCTCAGAGAGCTGATTGAAAACAGGAGGTGCTTTTCGGGTGGGATTGAACTTGGGGTTCGATTCTAATTTCAAACCTTCTCGTTGAAGCAATTCGATTACCTCTCGGCCGGTCGCTGGAGCTGCGCTGACTCCGGGGTAACCGATACAGATATTGATAAACCGGGGTACTTTGCGAGAAGGCTGAACTACACATTCATGCCAGCCAACCTCCCAGTTTCGGAACATCAGAAATCCAGCAAAGGCATTGATCAGATCCTTTTCAGAGAGATCCGGAACGATTTTCTGGAGATTTTTTAAGCCGATTTGAGCAATCTTTCGGGTTGTCGAATAGTCTCCCCTCATGGCTGGTTGCATCGTCGTGCCAAAGAAGAGGTTTCCATGTACGCTGGGGGTCAAGATATTCATCTGACCGATTTCGTCTGGCCTCATATGGATTTCGTGCTTGACCAAGTCACCTAAATTTTTATCAAGAATTCCCACATATCCTCGAATCGGATAGAGCACAAAATCGTCTGCATCGACGAATCTCGCAATCTTATCGACCGAAGTTCCCGCTGCATTGACAATGTAACGGCATTGGATTGTTCCACGTGAAGTTTGCACTTCAAATTGGTTGACGCCTCGGTCAATCTCGATGACCTCTGTTTCTCTTTTCACGTCCACTCCATTCTGGATCGCATTTTCGATCAGGGCGATTGTCAGTCGGACTGGATCGACGACCGCAATGTTTGGATCGAACAGAGCTCCGATTGCTTTACGGGTCACATGCGGTTCCATCTGTCGGAGGGTATCCTGATCGATGAATTGGTGACCGTTCATGCCAAGCTTTTCTGCCCTCGCCTTGAGTTTTTGAAACTTACTGAGCTCCTCATTATTCCGAATGAGGGCAAGCTCTCCGACCCGTTTGAAGGGGACATCGATCTCCTGGCAGAGTGGTTCCATCAAGGGCATACTGGTCCAGACGAGTTTACTCCGGTGGTACTCGGGACGGAATTCCAACGTATCCCCTCCCTGACATACAATGCACATATTGGTCTTGGTACTTCCCCACCCGAAGTCCGCCTCTTTCTCGACTAAAATGACGTCCACCTTGTAACGGGAAAGCTCTCGGGCGACCACCGCTCCTAATACCCCTCCTCCGATGATCAGAACTTCTGTTTCCATTTGCGCCATATTTTCTACCCCTCACTCGAACCTAACAGTTTATTTTCTAATGGTCTTGCTCAAAGTCAGAAGCTTCACTCCGATGACCTCTTTGAACGTGGCGCCTTCACGAATCGTACGTATCAACTGACCCGGATTGATGACCTTTGCGCCGCAGATGGCATCGATCCCATGATCAAAGAGAATAGGGGATAAAGGCGAGGTGGGACCGATAAGAACCACATAAGCATTCTTGCAAAGATTCAAAAGGCTCTCAATCGTGTGGTTAATGAAGGAGGTCCCGGTTATACCGACCACATCACACTGTGGCAAAACCCGATCTGCTTCTTGGGATGGCAGGTCTCCTTCTCGAAGCTTCTGTTCAAGAACCCAGAGGTTTTTTATTCTCTCTCTCAGTTTCGGGATCCAGGGAAAATGGCCAACGATGGCCACCCTTTTCCCCTCGCCTTTTTCGAGGATGATCTCAAATGCGTTCTTTTCGGTGCATTTCGTCTCATCAATATCAATCAATGAATTAATGGTAGCCATGCCGATCGAGGCTTCCAGAAGATTATCCGATTTTGCATATTCAGCCAATTCGAGGGCGGCCTTTTGGGTAAGATTCCCCACTTCTCTGACGCCTCGATCATGAGTGGAACCTTCTCCCCTGAATGTTGAAGAAAGGCCACAATGTTTGCTTTCGACAGCCGTCCAGAAGACACAGGTGTGGACACTCCTGACCGGGTAGTCACCTTCTTGAAGCTGTTGAATGAGATCGTCAAGAATTTTCAACCGATTTACCTTCTTATCTCATCATCAATGAGGAAAAGTTTCTATCTCGATCTGGACTCCTTTATCGGGTTCAAAATGGCAGTGGCAAAGTCTCCTGATTCGACTCCGGGGGATTGGATTCTTCTTTCCCCATAGAAGGTTTCCATTCTTTCAATCAGATCCTCTTCTGCTAAGGGGGCTTTCTCTAATGATTCCTCCAAATGTTTTAGTTCTTCCTTAGGGAAGAATGTAAAATCGCCTGAAATGGAGACCGTTTCAAGGCTTCTCTCCGAAACCTCCTCTGCTGTTCGAATCAACCCTCCTCTGGCTTTATGGATGCCGTAAAAGATCTGCAAACCTTCCTTAATTTTCACCCCCTTTGGAATTTTAGGGGTCTTTTTGTAAAGGAAATCATCGGAGGTCATCCATCTTTCTAACTCCCTCATCTTTTCAAAGATTTCTGAATTCAATGAAACTGATTCAAATTTCTCAACTTTCTTTTCAAATTCTTCTTTGAGCACGGCCACCACTTCATTCCTTGGTGGAACAAGACCCAGTTCTTTTTTCATGGTTGTCAAATTTTCTTCCATCGTTTTGAACAGCTTATCTCTGAATTTTTCGTCAGGGACTTTTAATATGTTGCTCATCGTTTGATAATCGAAATCGAGCAGTAATCCACCCACAAAAACCAGAGCCTCGCCAATATTTCCTCCACCTTCTCCTGCAATCTTTCTGCCTTCATGGGTTACAATGTCATTGATAGGTCGATATTGCGCTTTAATTCCAAAGGTCCTGTAAGTCTCTACGGGTGCTTCTGAGAACCAAGGGTAAATATCCTGGATGGCCTTTGGAAACATGGGATTATCTTTTCTCCAGATAAGTTGATAAAAGATTTGGTTTTCATCGAGGTAGGTTGCTCCTCCCCCTACCTCTCTTCGCATAAAGGGTATTCCCATTTTTCTACAATACTGAAGGTCTACTTCCTGCTCAGCCGCCTGAAAATATCCAATACTTACAAGAGGGGTTTGGGGAGACACAATGACCAGTGCCTCGATTCCCATTCTCGCAAGGGCGTGGAAGACGAGCATGGATTGTTGCCCAGGGAGACTACCTAGGTCGAAAAAAAGCATCTATCCCTCCTTATTCACGTAAGGTAGCCATCAATCTTTTTTGCCTCAGAAAAAGATCCAGGGCATCCGAGATGTTCTTTACAACCACATCCGCCTGTTTCAGAGCAGAAACAGCCAAGCCTTCGTCTCCTAACACGGCAATGCCCAATGCCGCCTCCTTCAAGACAAATTGGTCGTTATGGCCGTTTCCAATGGCAACGGTTTTTTCAAGATCGAGTCCTTTAATGAATTCAAATTTTCCTTTTTTGCTATCCTCCTCCTCTATCCGAACGAGATTTGCCCTCATGTCTTTGATTTCATTCTGAGCTGTTCCCTGAGTATCGGCAGTTAAAATATAGATCTGGACACTCCTGGAAAGTAGCTGGATACGTTCTTTCACCTCAGATGGAATTTTGCCGTCTGTAGCAATGGTTCCGTTAAGATCGATGACTAAGCTTTCAATAGTTAGATCACCCCGACCTGGGATATTGATATCGATCATATTCGCCCTTTAAACATTTAGAACGCTTCCCACACATCCATAAAAGAATCGGTCTCCAAATTCTTGGTGGAGCCGGAAAGCCGCTTTCAAACCCGTGCAATGGGAAACACCGATCTTCTCAACATTCATCTTTTTAAGCGACTGGATGGAGGCTTCTAATTGCTCGGAGGTCAAGAAATCTAAATGGGTCCCGCCCAGGATGGTGTAGAACTTCTCCTTTCCCGTATTGGCGATGATATGGTTAAGAATATTAATCATGCCCGAATGGGCGCACCCCAGGACGACAACGAGCCCTTTCTCGGTGTCGAGGATCAAGGATTGGTCATCCAAGAAGAGATCGTGGCTTGGTTTGCCATCGATTTCGCTGAAGAGCCTCGGATCCGGTTTTTCGAAGGAGGTCTTCCTTGGCACTTCCCCGGTTAAAAACAGTCCCTTTCCCACCTCTGTAAACTCTGTGTTGAAAATAAAATTAGCCCCCAACGATTCTAAATATCTCTTTTTATAACGAATGCCTATGAATCGTCTTATTTCCCTATCGTTCTCCTTCGTCACGGCGATCCGGTCCAAAAAGACATGAGGATGAGCGTGAACATCGACACTTCCTTTTACCTTAAGGACTTCAGAAAGACCTCCCGTGTGGTCATAATGGCCGTGGCTCAAAAAGATTTTTCTTATGCTCTTTAGGTCTTTATTGAGCGTGAGGCTGTTTGACACGATGGAACGGCCTCCGCCAGTATCGAAAAGATAATTCCCATGATCCGTTTCTATAAAGGCAGAAAACCCGTGTTCCCCTGTGCCCACTAATCGACCAACTAAGTTTTCGCATAGGATGGTTATTTGGGTGCCCATCAGAGAATCTCCTCTCTTTATATAACAACTCACCACGCAAAACGCAGAGGGCATGGAGCATGGCGCCAATCCTCCCTCCACCTCAACGTTTTACCACTCTTATCGAATCGCCAATCTGAACCCGTCCACTCTGAATCACCTTACAGAAAACTCCTTCCTTCGGCAGGATGGAATATCCCTGATAATTATAGGTATGAGGCAGAGATGGATCTTTCCCAATCTGCATCACCTCAAGTTCTGCCTCACCCACCTGCAATTTCGAACCAATGGGCAAAGAGGTTAAATCGACTCCTTCGGTCGTGATATTTTCGGCAAAACACCCAGGTCCGGCCGAAAGGCCCACCTCTTGGCAAAGTTTTTGGATACTTTCGATAGCCAATAGACTAATCTCCTTTTCAGTTCCAGCATGAGAGTCGCCTACTAGCCCATGCTCCTTTTTAAGGGAACCTTTGCCCATATTGATCTTCGGATCGGTTCTCCTTTGACTGGTACACACACCGACCACTTTCCCAGACTTTTCCATCGCATCTCATTTCCCTTCGCTGATGGCTTTTTCGGGACACTCATCGATGCAGGTACCACAATCAACGCAAGTCTCTGCATCCACTACGGCCTTCTCATTTTCAATCTTAATAGCCTCTACCGGACAACCCTCTTCACACGTCGCACAACCCGTACATTTCTCCAAATCAATGATGACTGCCATGTTCCACCTCCATAAAGAATTGTTTTACCGGAACCCAATGCCCTATCTGATTCGTAGTTAGACAAAATTTGAAAAGGGGACGCTGGGTTTATATTGAATTCAGCGCCCCCCATCCCATTTAGGCTGTGAAGATATATCTCGTTCCAGCCGTATTGATGATAAATTGGGCGGGCATCTCCCGCTGGAAGGCGGTCACCGCTTCAAAGCCAGTGCAATGCATCGGCACAATGTACTCAGGTGCAATGGCCTTCATATCCGTAATCGTCCTTTGGATGATCTCCGGTCGGGCGCCGGTGAGATGAAATCCTCCGATCACGGCATGGACCTTTTCAATCCCGGTCATTTTCTGGGCATGTTTCACTGTGTTGACGATTCCGGCATGAGCGCAGGATGAGACTACAACGAGCCCTTTTCCTTTAAGATGAAATACAAGCGATTGTTCTCCCATGAATAGATCGGGCTCAATTTTGTCACCCCGTTTGATTAATAAAATCGGTGACCCTTTTTCATAATCGGTCACTCTTTCGATATTCCCGGTCAGATAGGCTCCGGGCACAATGGGAGTTGGGTCCTTAACCTCCATAATCTTAACGGTGCCGAGGCTTTCGATTTCGTCTCTTCTCAACTGTTCCAAATCGATGAGGCCGCTGACTTCAAAAGGTCCTTCCGGCAGTTTAGCAAACCTTTGAGAAAAAGTTTCGTCGCCTACATAAAGCGGGATTCCTTTCCGGATTTTTGCCCTGTTATGCTTAAGAATGGCAGTGAGGTTGCCCCAATGGTCAAAATGGCCATGGCTGATCCCCAATGCTTCCAACTTCCGCACATCCACATCGAGAAGCTCCATGTTTCTGCTCACACCATTAAAATCCAAACCGAAGTCAAACATAAAGAAATTGGACTTGCCATTGACTACGGTTTCAATGCTATAAGCCAGCCCATGTTCCGAATGGATCGAGGTACCAGGAATGATAAAATATCTTTTGGCCACTTTGTAATTTGGTCTTAGACAATCGTAATAATTATCCGTAATAACTGTAACCACTAATTTTTCAACCTCCGAGATTTTTACAGAGCCATAAGTCACTGTAGCACCTCCTTTCAAAAGATTTCCTGCCATCAATACCGCACTGGTTGCCGCTGAAGTTTTCAAGAACTCCCTGCGATTCATCTCCTTGAACATTGTCCCCACCTCCTTTAATAGATTAAGTTTAAGGTATGAGGGTGAAGGTAGGAAGCAAAAAATT
>CAKZKY010000217.1 GCA_937124575.1 uncultured Pseudomonadota bacterium
AATCTCCTCACTTACAGGGTGATGGTTTTTGTTTTTTGGCAAATGCATTATAACAAATAACCATGGCCCTGTAAGTAGGTTTTCTCCATTTTTCGCACAAAAAATCGCTCAATTTAGGTATAAGTAAAATGGTTAAAGTCACGCAGGTTTCAGGTTAATACAATTCTTTGTCGAGAGGGAAAGAGAAATTGAAAAGAAATGACTTCTTAGTATTTGGAAGCCCATACATTGAGGAACCTGAAATTGATGAGATGGTTTCGACGCTCCGGTCAGGATGGATTGGTACTGGACCCAAGGTCGGACGGTTCGAGGAATTATTTCGAGAATATATTGGAGCGCCATATGCCATAGCCCTCAACTCTTGTACAGCAGCCCTCCATGTTTCTATGATTGTTGCTGGTATTGGCCCGGGCGATGAGGTAATTACCACGCCGATGACCTTTTGTGCAACAGCCAATGCCATTATTCATACAGGAGCTAAGCCCGTTTTTGTGGATGTGAAAAAGGATACTATGAACATCGACCCAGATCTAATTGAACAGGCCGTTACTTCTCGAACCAAAGCCATTGTCCCAGTCCATTTCGCAGGGCGTCCCTGTGAAATGGATCGGATCATGGAGATCGCCCGAAGATATAAATTGATGGTAATAGAGGACGCGGCCCACTGCATTGAGGGAGTGTATAAAGGAAAAAAGATTGGCACAATCGGAGATATCACCTGTTTCAGTTTCTATGTGACGAAGAACGTTACTACGGGCGAAGGGGGGATGGTGACCACCCCTCGGGAGGATTGGGCGGATAAGATTAAGATGTACGGGCTTCATGGGATGAGCCGAAATGCATGGAAGAGATATTCAGACGAAGGGTTTAAGCATTATCAGGTAATCTTCCCCGGATATAAATACAATATGACCGATATGCAGGCCTCTTTGGGTATCCATCAGATCAAAAGGATTGAAACCTATTATAAACGGAGGGAGGAGATCTGGAAACAATACAATGAAGCCTTCAAAAACCTACCCTTAAGCATTCCTTCCCCTCCAGAAAAGGAAACCAGACATGCAAGACATCTTTATACCATTCTCCTAAATTTAGAAAAATTAAAGACGGACAGAGATACCTTCCAACAGGCGCTTTACGAGGAGAACATTGGAACTGGAATTCATTATATTTCTCTTCATCTTCATGACTATTATCGTAAGACTTATGGATACCGACCCGACGATTTTCCGAATTCAAAATTTATTTCGGAAAGGACCGTCTCCTTACCTTTCTCAGCTAAATTGACCGATGATGATGTGGAGGATGTTATCCGTGCAGTGAGGAAGTACATAATGTTATATTTCAAGAAATAATGATTTGATCATAAGAGGACGATGGAGATCTGCATTATTACCCCAACTTTGTTTCCAGAGCCTGGAGGGCCTTCAGCTTTTGTAGATAATTTTGTCAATAGTTTGATAAAGGATGGACATAGAGTAACTGTAATTGCAATCAGCGAGTCTCCAGATTTATCCTTTAAAGCAGAAAATTATCTTCTGGTAAAAATCAGTAGGAAGCAATTACGGATATTCCGTGTTTTAAAAACTATCTTCAGCATAATTCAATTGGGAAGAAAAAGCGATCTAATCTTTTCCTGTGGACTATTTTTGGAGTCCGCTATTTCTAAATTGATTATTCGAAAACCACTCATTATAAGGATTGGTGGGGATCCGGTTTGGGAAAAATGGACAAATCAGGAAGGAATGAAGGCTGATTTGGATGAATTTTATAAGAATAGATATTCGCCCAAAATAGAATTTAAAAAATATTTACAGAAGGTTTCCTGTAAGTTAGCAGATAGAGTTATTACACCTTGTTATTTTTTTAAAAGTCTTATTGAAAAGTGGAAGATTAAAACAGAAAAGATAGAGGTTGTTTATAACGGAATCAATGTTGAGAATATGAATTTACCACCCAAAGAGAAGTTGAAAAGAGATCTTTTTTTACAAGGGAAAAAGGTCATCCTGACCATAGGAAGATTAATTGAGTTTAAAAGGATTGATGAAATTATTAAATCTTTTTCGGAAATCAAAACTGATCATTTATATTTATATTTATACATTATAGGAGAAGGTTTCAAGAAGGATGAACTGATTGCATTATGTAAAAAGCTTGATATCTTAGATAGAGTTAACTTTTTAGGTATAAAAAATCATAATGAAGTTTTACAATATTTAAAAGCTGCTGACTTATTTGTTTTAAATTCAATCGATGAAGTCATGCCAAACGTTGTTTTGGAATCATTAGCGGTAGGGACTCCGGTTATTGCTCCCAATGGGGGAGGGATACCCGAGATCATTCAGGATCAGGTCGATGGATTGTTATTTCCACTTAAAAGGGGCAACAAGGATGAGTTAAAAGAGACCATCGAGAAATTATTGTGGGACGATGAGTTAAAGCAGGTGTTTATCAAAAATGGTTTCGTAAAAATAAATCAATTTAATTGGAAGAAAACATACAAAAGGATTATGTCTGTCATCAAT
Organism: uncultured Pseudomonadota bacterium; assembly: GCA_937124575.1. Classification (GTDB taxonomy): domain Bacteria; phylum Desulfobacterota; class BSN033; order BSN033; family UBA1163; genus RBG-16-49-23. The sequence goes on from CAKZKY010000217.1 coordinate 2,526, forward strand.
TATAATTTATAGAACAAAGAATGCAGAGGGGGTAGGATGAATGTTTTACAAATAGGTTTGGCAGAATTAATTGCCAAGAAAAACTCGGGGGGATTTAATGACCAGCAAATTCATCAGATCAAATATGGGAAACATATATTCTCAAATTCCATCATTATCGTAAAAACCCCGAACGATGAAAGATATCAGGAATTTAATCTACTTGATAATGTCAGAGTCATTCCGACGCTTTCAAAAAATAGATATTGGTTTATATGGCACGCATGGATGATGGCCAGGAGGATTATAAAAGAGAATAAGATTGACCTTATTATTTTGCAGGACCCTTTTTTCACTGGGCTGATCGGGTATTTATTGAAGAAAGAATTTTGCCTTCCTATGAATGTGAACAATGTCTGCGATTTTATCGATAATCCCTTCTGGATCAGGGAATGGTGGGTCAATCGAGTTTTCAATCCTATTGGAAAGTATATCTTGAAAAGAGCAGATTCCATTCGAGTCGATAGTAGAAAGGAATACGAGAAGCTTGTCCGTCTCGGCATTGGAAAAAATAGGGTTTGGAATATCCCTTTTATCCTTAACGATGCAGATAAGTTTATAGGAACCAAGACAGATGATGAATTTCGTAAAAAAATCCTCACCGAAAAATTTGAATATGCAGTCCTGTTTGTGGGGCGGCTTGAAGACCAAAAAGATCTCCCGACGCTTTTTAAGACGGCGAAAAGAGTGATTCAAAGCCAGCCGAAAACACTGTTTCTTATCATTGGGGATGGAAAAAAATCAAAAGAACTTAAAGCGATGGCAGGGGGGTTAGGAATTATGGACAACCTCCTTTTTATGGGGTGGGTGGATTATTTTAGCCTCCCGAAATATTATGCCGCCTGCGATGCCTTTATCTTGACCTCAAAATATGAGACCTCCCCCAGAGTAGTTATTTTCGCCTGTTTATCAAGGAAGCCCATTGTCGCTACGGATGTAAGTGGGGTGAGCGATTTTGTCGAGGACGGAAAGAACGGTTTTGTTGCTCCTGTAGGAGATGAAGAAAGATTAGCCAAAGGTATTTTGGCTCTTATAGGTGATTCAGGAAAAGCAAGAGAGATGGGGGAATATGGGTTGAATAAAGTCAAGGAATTATTAAACGAGGAGAAGATATTGGAGGAATACAAAAAAATGTGGGAATTCACTACAATTGCAAGGGATGAACAAAAATGAAGCCCAGATTATGCTATATCCTTCCCAAATATGATCTGAATACGGAAGAGCATTTTTACCACAATTATCAGTTCTTGGAGGAACTGGCTAAAGAGGTGGAGGTGTTTCTTTTTATCGAACGATGCGTCGGGAAGCCGGAATTCAAGAATATCTCGTGGATTTACAAGCAGAGATTCATCCGTTTTATCCCTGTCCGTATGATTGAAATTGCCCTGCTCATGAGCTATTTGAGGTTAAAAGGGGTAGGGAGATTTTATGTCCATTATTCTTATTTTGGCGCTTTGGTTTGTTCTTTCCTATGCAAACTAACAGGGGGAAAAGTCTATTACTGGCATTGTGTGTCAATCATTTACAAAACAAGGTGGAGATTGAATCTTCAAGATTTGTTGCACAAGATCAAGGCGGAAATTCCATTGAAATTGACCCTCAAAATAGTTGGCCATCTGGTGACGGGCACCCAATCCCTGGGAGACTTTTATCATCAGACCTTTGGAATTTCTAAGAAGAAGATCATTATTCTTCCCAATGAGATTGATTTAAACCGCTTTAATCCCAAAAATTATGACCGGAAGCAGATGAGAGAAAGATTGGGATTCAAAGAGGATGAACGGATTGTTCTGTTTGTCCATCGAATAGCTGAGCGTAAGGGGGCTCATTATATCCCGGAGATTGTCAGGCAGGTGGCTAATGCCATTCCAGATGTAAAGTTTGTCATCGCGGGAGAGGGCCCTTATTTCGAGACTCTAAAGAAGAGAATTTCAAGCGATGGGCTGGATTCACGAGTGGTGCTCCTCGGCTGGGTTCCCAATCGAAGGATCATGGAACTCTATGCCGTTGCCGATGTTTTTATGATGCCCTCTGAAGAAGAAGGGTTTCCGAGGGTTCTTCTCGAATCAATGGCGATGGGGGTTCCTTTTGTGGCGACGGATGTAGGAGGGGTTAGAGATATTTGTACTGATTATCAGAAGGAGTTTATCGTACGGGTAGGCGATAATTCAAATTTCAGTAAAAAGGTAATCACCCTTTTGCGTTTCGGAGAGATCCGGAGCAGATTCAGAGAAGAAGGTTTCCGGCAGGTACAGGAATTTTCTTTAGAGACTATCAAGGGTGTATTCCATCAGGGGATCCTTCATGAACGAGAAAATCAATAGATATGGAGGACCAGATCACTGGTATAATCCTAAATTTTTTGAAGCCCTTCATCGGAAACCCGTTCAATACCTTTCTGAGTTTCTGAAAGGAGGAGAACGTATTTTAGATATCGGTGCTGGAGATGGGAAACTAACCTATCTGATAAACCAACTCAACCATTGGGTAGTTGGGTTGGAATCGCAATGGTTGCCGATCAGATTTGCTAAATTAATGTATGAGGTACGAAACGTTTCTCAAATTCCTTTTGTTCAAGGAGACGCGATCTCAATTCCTTTTAAAAAATGTTCCTTTGAGGTGATCACCCTTTTTGATGTGATCGAACATGTTCCGCCAGAGATGCTTTTTACCCTTTTAAATGAAATGAAACGAGTATTAAAAGTTCATGGGAAATTAATCTTAACGACTCCCAATAGGCGCGCCCTCCGTAATCGGATTTGGGGCCACCGCACGAATCCCAAACATTATAAGGAATATGATGTCACCGAATTAAAACGACTGTTGGTCGCAAATGAATTTGGAATCGAAGCACTGAGGGGAATCTTTCTCCCCGTCCCTATCCCAAAGATTGAACATTATGGGGGTATTTTCCCTATGCGAAGACTATTTTCTTTTTTTATCAATTTGGGAGAATCTTACCCGAGTTTGAGCGAAACCATCTTTTTAGTGGCAAGGAGGTAAAGGTGATTCAGATAGCTTTATTCTTCTTGTTCCTATTCATGTTCCCTCTTTTTTTGCTTTACTGGTTGAGGTTATTTTCTTTTTCTACAATTAGTCAGCTTGTTTCCTTGATACCGGGCCTGTTAGGGATTGCAGTGAGAAGGGTATGGTATGAAAGGACTTTAGAACATTGTGGGAAAAATCTCGTAGTTGATTTTTTAAGTGCGATTCGAACACCTAAAACCTGCATCGGGGATAATTGTTATATTGGAAGAGCCAACTGGATTGGATTAGCGGACATTGGGAATGATTTTCTTTCCGGAAATGCTGTGACGATTCATAGCGGAAACGAGCAACATGGTTGGGACACGACAGACCAACCCATAAGACTTCAGGAAGGGAAACATAGGATGGTTAAAATTGGACAGGATGTTTGGATTGGTTCTCATACTTCGGTTCTTGAAGACATTTCCCGAGGGACGATCGTAGGGTCAGGAAGTGTCGTGACGAAAGTTTTTCCGGAGTACAGCGTCATCGGTGGAGTTCCTGCAAAAGTCATCCGGTTGAGAAATGAATAAGTTAGAAGAGGCCGTTCAAAGCTATATCCACAATTTCCAGGGGGGGACGGGGAGAAGCACGGAGATCTTGGATAGAAAAATAAAACAGAAGATCTTCGAAGAAAAATTATTCGATGATCTCATTGAAAAATTGAAAAAGATTTTCCCAGGTATCAATGGCTATCGAATTTTAGAGATTGGAAGTGGGACAGGGGGGCTCGGGATCGCTCTGTCTCTGGCTGGAACAAAGGTGTTTGGGATCGAGCCTTCATATTTTGGGGTGACGGCCTCTGTTGAGAGGGCAAAACGGTATCCTGATTTATCTGCCTATTTCTGCGTAGGTAAAGCAGAATCTCTTCCTTTTAGAAATGGATTCTTCGACTTAATAGTTTCGAGTGCAGTTTTAGAGCATGTCGGAGATATTGAAGAAGCAATACGGGAGATGCACCGGGTGCTAAAACCAGATGGCAAAATTTATCATGAAATCCCTAATTATCTCTTCCCCGTAGAGCCTCATTATAAAATGCTATGGTTCCCACTCATGCCCAAAAGCCTGGGGAGAATTTATGCTAAATTAAGAGGCAAAAATCCCCATTTTCTGAATCACCTAAATTATACCACTCCATCAAAGGTCAGTTATTATTTTTCAAACATCGGGTTTTCCAACTTGAGGAATGTATATTTGGATGAATTTTTAAATAAATTTGAAGATCCTGACCGGTTCAATCGAAAGTACTTACAAAGAATAGGAAGATGGATTAAACTAATAGGTCTCGAAAAGTCGATTCAATGGTTGATAAAGAAAATAAATTTTTATCCCGCCATCTATCTGGTTGGTGAAAAACAGGGCCGTTAAAGGAAACCGAAAGGAATATTTGGGTGAGAAACCGGAGAGAGCATTTTTTCCCTATCTTTGACTCATGCGTGAAAGAATTAGCGGAGATGAAAGGCAGGATAGTCCTTGATCTGGGGACACCTTTGCCTTTTCGAAAAGAGCTGAAGGATTACGAGAAAGATTTTGCAGGAGTTCACTATTTTTCTTTAGGATATAAGGTATTTGAGAAAACAAATTCTTCTTCTCCCCATGTGGATGGGGATATATGCAGGCTTCCCTTTAAGGCCGAATCAGCCGATGGGATCATCTGCAAGGAAGTTCTGGAGCATGTCTACAATCCATTTCTGGCAATCCAGGAGATTTTTCGGGTATTAAAAAAGGGAGGAAAGCTCTTTTGTACTCTTCCTTTTATCTATCCCTATCATGGATCCGGTCAGTACAAAGATTTTTGGCGGTTTAGTCGGGACGGGATCGATTATTTATTCTCTCCATTTAAAGAAGTCCGAGTTGCCCCTTCGGGTGGATATTTTTACATATTGCAGAGCTTTTTACCCATCCCGATAAATCGAATACTATTTAGTTTTTATCTTATGCCATTGATCAATCGTTTAGATAGAATGTCAACCAGAGAAGGCCGGACAAGCATGTGGATGATTTTAGCGGAGAAATGAATAAAGGGATAGATAAGTATTAAGCGGAGTTATGAGGAGATGACGGAAAGAGCTGGTTATGTAAGAGAAAAAGGAGCCCTTTCCCTTTGGGATAAGAAGGCATCCCCTGTTTTTTGGCAGGAACATTGGCATCAGCTAACGGATAAAGAACTTCGACATGCGCTGAGGCCGACAAAATATATATGGCCAAGTCTAAGGAGAATACTTCTGAAATGGCTACCGAAAGAAGGGGTTGTTTTGGACGCAGGATGCGGAATTGGTCATATGGTGCAAAGGCTCCGGTCAAATGGGTTAAGTTGTATCGGTTTAGACTATGCTGTTCCCAGCTTAATTCGTTCTAAGTCTATTTGTCCAGATCTTCTTTTTATAGGAGGGGATCTCATGAACCTTCCTTTCGCTGATGATATTTTTGCTGGCATCTTGAGTATTGGTGTATTGGAACACTTTGAGCATGGACCAGGGGTGCCTCTGCGAGAAATATCACGCGTCTTAAAGCCAGGGGGGGTTGTTTGCCTCTCAGTACCGTTTGAAAACAAGTGGCGTAGAAACATCCCCACAATTAGCGAGAATGAGGCAGTTTCACGAGGATTAGAATTCTACCAATTATATTTTAAGCCATCAGATTTAAGGATTGAAGTGGAGAAGGTTGGTCTAAGCTGGTTAGACACATTCTCCATGTATGACGTATTTAAAGGGTTTTATGAACATACCCGTTGGTTTAAAAAAATCACCCGATTAATTCCGAAATCAAAATATTGGTCCTTTTTGTTAGATTATATACCTATACTCTCAGAAATTGGAGGTCACATGATAGTTGTGGTTGCAGTTAAAAAATAATAACAAAAATATTTGAGGTGGAAAGGCTTATAATGTGGAAACTAACCACATAGAGGCGAAAATCGGAAGAGTATTTTTCTGGAATTCATTGATCCTGCCTTTGAGTGGGGTTGCTTCGTTTATTGGTCTCATTTTCGTGGCCAGGTTTTTGACCCTCCATGATTTCGGGATCTATGCAATTATTAACGCCATCATTGCCCTGAGCATTGGATATGGAGATTTAGGAGTTTCCACCGGAGCGTCAAAATTTTTACCTGAGCTGGCGATCAGGAAAGGGAGAAGGGGAGTCTCCCGATTGTTAAAATATTTGTTTCAGTTCAAGTGCGGAATGGGGCTTTTGACCTTTTTCATTCTCCTATTCTTTGCGCAAATTTTCTCTTCATGGTTCAAAATGGATGAGACCTATGTTTTTATTTTTCCTTATATTGGTGTGATCGTCTTTCTCGATTCGTTCTATTATCTCTTCCATAATCTCCTCTGGGCCACTTTCGAACAGAAGAAAGCCAATCTGTTAACCCTTGCCTTTACCCTCCTTCAACCCATTCTCATCATTCTTTTTATTATATGGGGTTGGGGAATCAGAGGAATTTTGATCGCAATGACTGCTACCTCTTTCCTCCGGGCCGCAGGATTCATTATTTTAGGAGTCCTCCAAGTTAGAAATATGGAGGAAATAAAAGTAAAAGAAACCTTGGGGGAAAATTATTCTTCCAGATTTCTTCGCGTCTCCCTGTTTGGATATTATGATAAGGTATCAAATCATTTATTTAATGTTCCATTTTTAACACTCATTTTAGCGATTTTTTTAAGGAAAGAAGAGATTGCCATCTTTTCTTTGGCAGGCGAGTTTACACTAAGATTCTTGAGCCTTTCTCTTACGCCCACTCATGGATGGATTCTCCCCCTTTTTTCAACGGTCTTTGCCTCTAAAGTGGAAGATCAAATAAGGGAAACCTTTTCCAATACCCTCAAGATGGTGACCTTCCTATCCGTCCCGATCGGTACGTTTCTCTATGTATTTGCTCATCCACTGATTCTTTACCTCTATTCGGAAAAATATATAGCCGCCGTTCCCATTGCAAAGATATTGATCGTCTTTCATTTTCTTGAATACACAGTGCTGGCGGTGGCCAATGCCACATTGATTGCGGGTGAAAAATTAAAGACCTATTTCTGGATTAAGGCAATTTTCTTTTTTTTCATTCCTCTCTACTTTCTGGTTATACCGTTGGGCGGTCTGACAGGGACTGCCTATTTTTACGGAATGATCCGATTACTGGTTTCGCTCTCTCTGATCTTAGCCGTGCTAAAACTATTTCGCTTCGGATTCCCGTTCGAATTTTATGGAAAGGCCATGCTCTCCGCAGGGATCGTGGTGAGCCTTTCTGAAATCTCCCTTTCGATCTTAAGGATCCCGAACAGTCAGAGCATTTTTTGGGTTTCGATGGAAGGAGTTGGATTCCTCCTCATCTATTATCTGATCATTAAAGGATTGAGATTATTTGGTCGGGTTGAAAAGGAGTTATTGGTTAGAATGCAGATTCCTCATATCCATAAACTCATTCGGTGGGTCTGATCAGAATGATAAAATATAAAGTATGCCACCTCGTTGTTGCCGATGGGATTTCGGGGGCGGAGAATCATCTCTTGAAATTAGTTCCAAACTTAAGCCAGGAAAAGTTTGACGTTCACTTTGTTGTGATGGCACCTCGCTATGAGATCTATGAGGAATTTCTTAAGAGATGCCAGAAGGTGAAAGTTATCTTTATTCCCATGAGGGGGAGGATGAACCCCCTCAACTTCATTAGTCTTTTCTGGCTCTTTCGAAAAGAAAAATATGACCTTCTCCACACCCATAATTCAAGGGCAGATGTCTATGGCATCGTTGCCGGAAAAATGGCGGGGATTAAGATAGCCATGGCCTCCATCCACGGGTATCAGTGTTATGATCAAATCAACCCTCTTTTTAAAATCAGGGGATGGATCCTCAGAAACTTTTCCGATCGCATCATTACTATTTCAAACGCCCTGAAAGACTTAATAGCCGAGAACGAAGGGATTGATAGATCGAGGATGGTCACGGTTTACTATGGTTTGGAACGTCTCAATTTAGAGGAAGGAGGAGCGACTGTCCGGGGAGAATTTGATCTTGATCCGGATGCGCCTCTGCTTGTTGATGTAGGACGGCTCATTCCGGTTAAAAGCCACGATACCCTTATTCGTGCCTTAAAGCACATCATCCCTTCTTTTCCCAACCTTCGGCTTTTCATCATTGGGGATGGAATGTTAAAAGAAGAGTTGAAGGGACTCACGAAGACATTAAATTTAGAGGATCACGTCATCTTCACCGGTTACCGAGAGGATGTTGCGAGGTTTATGAAAGAGGCAGACCTTTTCGTTTTTCCCACATTGGGAGAGGGGTTTGGGCTGGTGCTCCTGGAAGCCATGGCCTTTAAAAAACCAATTGTAGCCACGAGGGTGATGTCCATTCCAGAGATTGTAGAAGATGGAAAGTCCGGCTTGCTGGTCCCTCCACGACATCTGGAAGAACTCGCAGACGCAATCCTTCAATTGTTGCGAGATAAAAAGAGGGCAGAGGTTTTTGGAAATAGAGGATTCGAAATTCTCTCTTCAAAATTTTCCATTGAAAGAATGGTGGAAGAAACAGAACGAATTTACGACCAACTTCTTGAGGAAAAGGGAGTGGCCTCCGGAAGATGAATATAGGAAAAGTCTTACGTTACTTAAACCGGGGGTATCAGAGGAATGGCCTCAACGGCTTTAAGAATTTGATGAAAAATTATTGGGTCCTTCAAAGAGAGCCGGAAATCGTCGACACTGAAGTCCTCACCGTCATCATCGAGCCCACGGTTCGATGCAATCTCAATTGCATTACTTGTAGCGAAGTCACTCGGGGGCGGACAAAGAAGGATATGAGTTTTTCCGAATTTAAAAGTATCCTGGATCAATTTCCTTATGCCATCAAGTTAGCCTTACAGGGAGTGGGCGAGCCTTTGCTGAATCGAGATCTATTTCGAATGATTCGGTTGGCCAAAGAGCGAAAGATTTATGTCTACTTCAATAGCAACGGGACTCTTCTGGACGAAGAGAATTCCAATTGGTTGATTCAGTCCGGCCTAGATTTAATCAATTTCTCCATTGATGGGGGGACGAAGGAGGTTTACGAGAAGATCCGCCGGGGTGCTTCCTTCGAGGAGTTCCGGAGACGGGTGAAACGATTTATGGAGATCAAAGGGGCACATCCTCTTCCGGAGGTCCACGCCTGGTTCGTCTTGAATCAGTATAACCGGGAGGATATCCTTCCCACTCTCCGGTTCATCAGGGATTTAGGCATTTCAAAACTGAATATCCAGAGAATGCATACATGGGGAAGAAAAGACAAACGGGATGTGGTCAATGACGATGAATTTTTGAAATTGAAAGGAATAAAAGAAGAGGTTACTATCGCTTCTGAAGAAATAGGTATTTCTGTAGAATGGTTGTGGGATATAGAGGATAAAAAACCAATACGAAGATGTCAGGCTCCTTGGTATACCACTTATATTACAGTCGAAGGATACGTTACTCCATGCTGTGTCCATGGAAGTGACCCTCAGCTTATTCGTTTTGGTCAATTAAAGGAAAATTCTTTTAAAGAGATATGGAATGGAAAGGAGTATCAGGAATTTAGAAAAATGCTAAAGAGCGATAGCCCCCCTTCCATCTGCAGGGAGTGTCCTGCCTATTCTCAGGGAATACTGAATTAATCCATTTACGCGAGGTAATGATAAATGAAGATCTTAGTGACGGGCGGAGCAGGGTTCATTGGGTCCCACTTAGTGGAAGAACTCCTCAGGAGAGGCAAGGAGGTCTTTGTGCTTGACAACTTTTCGACCGGAGGGAGGGAAAATATTGAACATCTTCTTCCGGACCCTCACTTCCATCTTACCGTGGATTCCATCCTCAATGAAGAGACCGTAGAGAAGCTGATGAAGGAATGTAATGAGGTCTACCACCTGGCAGCCGCCGTGGGTGTAAAGCTGGTGATGGAGAGGCCGGTAGAGACACTGGAGACCAATGTCCGGGGAACCGAAATCATTTTAAAATACGCCAACAAATATCAGCGCAAGGTTTTCATCGCTTCAACCTCGGAGATTTACGGGAAGCATAAGGATCATTCTCTGAAAGAGGATGATAACCGGGTCATGGGAACGATCCGGAAGCGCAGATGGGCTTATGCGTGTTCAAAATCCCTGGATGAATTTCTATCTCTAGCCTATTATGATGAATATAAACTTCCTGTTGTGATCGGACGGTATTTTAATACCGTCGGCCCGAGACAGACCGGGGCCTATGGAATGGTTGTGCCCCGATTTGTCCAGAGCGCCCTGAAAGGGGACCCGATCACCGTCCACGGGAATGGGAAACAATCGAGATGTTTTACCTATGTGAGTGATGTCGTCAAAGCCACCCTGGCTCTCATGGATCATCCCCGAGCAATAGGCGATGTTTTTAATATTGGGAGCGAGGAAGAGATTACCATTAAAGATTTAGCGAAAAAGGTAAAAAAAATGACAAAGAGTTCCTCTCCCATCATCTATATCCCCTATGATAAAGTGTATGGGAAAAGGTTTGAAGATATGGAGCGGAGAAAGCCCGATATCACGAAAATCAGACGATTGATCCGTTTTTCGCCAAGCTACAACTTGGATCAAATTCTGAAACTCATCATCGAATATTATCGAAAGAAACTGAGATGAACCGCTCGCCATATATCGTGACCGGGGGTACATCGTTCATCGGGAGACATTTGATTCAGCGACTCCTCGATGAAGAGGAAGCCCCGATTATCCTTCTGACAAGAAATGCCTCAAAGATTCCCCAGGATTGGCGTTCAAGGGTTCAGGCGGTCGAAGGGGATATCCGCGAAAAGAGGTCCTTATCAATGCTTCCTTTCGAGGGAAGCATCGTTTTTCACTTGGCAGGAGAGGTCAACAGCAAGTCCCTCTTTCACGATATTAATGTGACGGGAACAGAAAATCTAATCAGCCTTGCGGCTCCCGCCAGAGTCAAACATTTCATCCATCTCAGCAGTGTGGGCGTCATCGGCCATCCAGCTGAAAGGCAAATTGACGAGACCACCCCATGTCATCCCATGAATGAATACGAACGAAGCAAATACGAAGGGGAGAAAATTCTAACCGAATATTTTGAAAGATACCAGATCCCGGTGACCATATTCAGACCCTCCACGGTCTTTGGGGAAGGATCGAAGAGCCAGAGTTTTTTGGGTTGGATGAGATCGATTAAAAATCGAACCTTCAGGTTTATCGGAGAGAAGGCATATGCAAACTATATCTATGCGGGGGATGTGGCCGAAGCCCTGTTCAGGGCCTCCAAATCAGGTCAAACCGGCAAAGAAATATTTATCCTCTCCGATGGGAAGCCCATGGAGGAGTTTGTTCACTCTGCCGCAGAAATCTTAAAAGTGGAGATTCCCGGAACACCCATTCCGCGTTGGTTTGCTTTTGTGGTCGCAGGAACCCTCGCTCCACTTGCCAACCATTTTGGCAAAAGCTTTCCATTGACCGTCACCCGTGTGAGAGCGCTGACGGACCGGAGAATTTTTTCGATGGAAAAGTTAAGAAGGGAATTGGAATTTAAACCCAGGTTCGGTATTGTCGAAGGGCTTAAGAGGACTCTCCGGTGGTATGAGAAAGAGGGATTATTGTAAATGGGTGAAAGAAAGAAGATTAAGATTCTTCATACATCCACCATTCCATTCTCCATGTGGGCTTTCACCCTCTCCTTTTTGAAATATCTCAAGGGAAAGAATTTCGACGTTCAGGTGGCCAGTTCACCAGGTAAGGAGGAAAGATATTTCAGAGAGGCGAACATTCCTTTTTTCACTGTACCGATCCCCCGAAAGATCAGGCCCTTGAAAGACCTCAAGGCCGTTTTGAGGCTCTATCGATTCATGAAGAAAGAGAAGTTCGATATGGTTCATACGCAAACGGCAAAGGCTGGGTATGTGACGAGGGTAGCGGCCTGGCTAGCAGGAGTTCCCATCGTTATCTATACAGCCCATGCCTTTCCCTTCCATGCTTACTTAAAACCTTTAAAAAAGGCGTTCTACATTTTATTAGAGAGATTAGCGTCCAGAATGACGGATATCATCCTGGTAGATACAGATGCGGTGAGACAGGATGGTATTGATAAAAAGATTAAAGAGCCCGAGAAGATTATAACAATCCATATGGGTGTTGATCTCGGAAAATTTTCACCAGAAAGGGTGGACCGTCATCAGATCAGAGCTGGAATGGGTTTAAGAGATCACCATCTGGTAGTGGGGACGGTAGCTAATTTCGTCCCTGATAAAGGGTTGGATGCATTTTTGAGGATTGCAAAGTTATTAAAAAAAGAAGAAAGAAATATAAAATTTCTGATGGTAGGCGATGGTCCTTTACGCCCCCAATTAGAATCGCTCACCGATGCTCTCCATTTAAGGAATGATGTAATCTTTATGGGCTGGCGGGAGGATATTCCTGAAATGATGTCTGCAATGGATGTTTTTTGCCTGCCAACCTTGAGAGAGGGATTTGGCGTTGTCTTTGCCGAGGCCATGGCCATGAAAGTGCCGGTTGTCACCCACCGGATTGAACCGATTCCCGAGGTCGTTCGGGAGAATGAGACCGGGGTTTTGATTCCTCCGGGCAGTGAAGACCTGTTTGTTAAGGCCATATTATCCCTTATCCGTGATGAGAAATACCGAAAAGAGATGGGAGAGAAGGGAAGGAAAAGAGTGGAAAAATATTTTGATGAGAAATTTATGCATGAAAAGACACTTCGAATTTATGAAGAAGTCCTCAAGGCAAAAGGGCTCGCAGGATAATCGTTTTAGGGAAATCCCAAACCTTTAAAGAAATGATCCGTCAAAGCATAGGGATCTTAAAAGATTGGAATTTTCAATGATCAACGAACGTTCATTCTTTACCATTGCGATATTTCTCTTTCTCCCCTCTTTTATTCTTTCTTTTGTGGGAACCCATCTTTTTAAGAGGATTGCCTATCGATTCCAGATTATGGATGTCCCTAACATCCGGAGTTCCCATTCCCAACCTACGCCTCGGGGGGGAGGGGTGGCCATCTTTTTCTCTTTTTATTTAGTCCTTTTTTTTGCCCTCCTTTTTTTCGAAAGAGGTCCCTTTGATTTGAAATGGGTGCGGGGCCTGGTTTTAGGTGGAATGGTCGTTTCCCTGGGAGGCTTCTTGGATGATGTGAAGGAACTCTCTCCATTCTTCCGTCTTCTGGCTCAGGTCGTGGCTGGTCTCATTCTGATCCTTTCAGGGCTTTCTTTTAAAACGATCGAAATCCCATTCTGGAAAGAAATGGCACTCGGTGATTGGGGAATCCTTTTTACTCTGATCTGGGTTGTATGGATTGTCAACCTTTATAATTTTATGGATGGGATTGATGGATTAGCGGCAGGGGTTGGGATGATCGCTGCCTTCTTTTTCAGCCTCGTTGTAGGAAAAACAGGGGATGACTTGATTTCTTTGTCCGGGATGATCCTGGCAGGGGCCAGCGCTGGTTTTTTAATTCATAATTTCCCGCCGGCGAAAATCTTTTTAGGAGATATCGGGAGCAGTCTCATCGGTTTTCTCTTTGCAGGATTAGCTCTCATCGGGAACAACAATTTAAAGGAGCCGTTACCCATCTGGATCCCCGTTTTACTTTTAGGATCTTTCATATTTGATACAGGAATAACCCTCCTCAAGAGGATATTGAAAAAGGAAAAATGGTTTTCGGCACACAGAAGCCACTATTACCAGAGGTTGACCGATCTCCATCTTACCCATAGACAAGTTTCCCTTATCGAATACGGGTTAGCGATCCTTCTGGGATTTTCCTCCCTGATCTATATGAAGGCTGACCCTATCCTGAGAGGGTGTCTCCTCATAGGGTGGGTCTTGATCCTTACCGTTGGAGTTCTGACGATTCGATTTCATGAAAAAAGTTGGATTAAAGAGAAGATAGGACTTTAGGAAAAGGTTGAGAGATGAGCGAGAAGATTAGAATGATGCTTTCCCACAGGAATCCGGTCAATATTTCCATTCTCCTGTTCATCGGAGCCCTTCTCCTCAGGATCATCAAGGTGTATCAGGATACAGTGATTGTCCATGATGGGATTATCTATATCAAAATGGCTAAGATCGTTGCTTCAGGCGATTTGGAAAAGATATCGGAATATAGCTTTTTTAATCTCTATCCTGTTTTGATCGCCCTGGCGCAACCCATATTCTGGGATTGGGAGCTTTCTGGGAGGATGGTCTCTGCCATCTTAGGGGCGCTCACAGTTATCCCGCTCTTCCTGTTGGTCAGGAAGATGATTGATCAGAAGGTAGCCCTCATCACCTCCCTTCTATACCTGATCAGCCCCCATTTTATTGAATTCTCTTCGGAGGTTTTAAGGGAATCTTCTTTCTGGTTCTTCTCCATTACGGCATTATGGTTGGCCTGGGAGGGGATTGGAGAAAAGAAATGGTATCTTCTTTCTCTATCGAGTATTTTTGCCGGATTGGCCAGCTTTACGCGGATCGAAGGCATTGCGATTTTTATCCTTATCCTCCTGTGGATCGCCTTGTTTCTTTGTAAGAAAGGGTTTGGTCTCAAAAAGATCTTCGCCTTCCTTCTCATTTTTGCCTTCTCCTTTCCCCTGTTGATCTCCCCATCGCTATGGATAATCAAAACCAAACTGGGAAGATGGGAGTTCGGGCAGGTAGGTGGATATTTTAAGAATCTTCCCTATTTGATCTACGGCACAGAAAAGGTGCTGGAAGCCAGCCCTGATGTCCTGGAGAAGACGACCATTCCATTTAAAGGATTTTTGGAAATATCGAAAAGGCATCGATATATTCTCTTCCTATCGGAGGTGATCTATAAATTTGTCAAGTCCCTTTCCTTGGTATTTTTCTTTCTCCTCCTCTTTGGAATCTTAAGAAGAAAATCGGTTCCTTATTCAAGGAACGAATGGGCCATTCTTCTTTGGTTCGGGGTTTTTTTTCTCTTTTCGTTTTTCTACATGACGAAACATTACTACTTCAGCACCCGCCATGGGTTGCTGATGGGGTTTCCTGCATTGGTCTGGTCCGGGATGGGCTTCTATGAACTGAAAGGCCGAGTCGAGAGATGTTCTGAAAGAAATAAAAGAGTGTCCTCCTTCGCTCGGTTTACCGTTCTAATCTTAATCCTTCTTCTCCTCCTCCTGGCACTACCCAAGGCGTTTCTTTCTTCACAGGACGGGAAAATTGTGTTAAAGGAAACAGGAAGTTATTTAAAGGCATCCGGTTATTCAAATTTAAAATTTGCCGTGCAGCCCGAATTTATCCGGGTGGCTTTTTACGCCGATTCAGAGCACATCCTCCTTCCTTCAGGAAGGAGTTTTGAAGAGACAATGAAATTTATTAAAGAGAATCAGGTTTCAGTGCTGGTGATTGATGAAAAGACGATTTCGTCTTATTCGAGGGATCTGGTAAAAGAGTTAAATCCATTGAATTTTGAAAAGATCCCGATCCCCCCCTTAAAGGTTGAAGGGAGATATTCGATCGCCCTCTACCGAATCAGATAAAGGCAGGACTCCATTCATGAAGTTAATCGGCGGTAAGAAGAGATTCGTCGTCATTTTCAGTGATTCTGTATTGATCCTCTTCTCCTATTGGTTGGCCTATCTTCTGCGTTTTAACTTTGCTATCCCCGAGGTTTACTACCAAAAATGGATGGAATCTCTCCCCGTCCTTATCCTCATCCGAATTCTCTGCTTCTACTTCTTAGGCCTTTATAGCGGGGTATGGCGTTACGCCTCCATGAATGACCTGACGAAGATATTGAAAGCCGTCACGCTAAGCTCTTTTCTATTCGTGACCTACATCACCCTGAGATATCGTCTTATCGATTTTCCAAGATCTGTCTTTGTCATCGACTGGTTCACCCTTATCACTTTCGTGGGAGGGTCGAGGTTTCTCTACCGGCTCTCCCGTGAGTTCTATGCAACAAAAGGAGAAGGGAAGAGGCGCGTCCTCATCATCGGAGCTGGGAATGCGGGGGAACAGATCGTACGAGATATGAAGAGGACAAAGGACTCTCCCTATCTTCCGGTGGCTTTTGT
>CAKZKY010000218.1 GCA_937124575.1 uncultured Pseudomonadota bacterium
TTGAGGCAGGAATCGGAAGTTATGGAAAGAGCGGCCTGCTCCTGGTCAAAGGGTTTGGACCGAGGGTGAGGCTGGGGGCTGTGTTGACTACAGCTTCTCTTAAACCTACGATGAAAAAAAGCAAACTGACGTGTCCGCCCGATTGTCAGATCTGCATAAAGGGCTGTCCGGGCAAGGCCCTTCTCGGAGAGGGCGAGGTGGATAAACGGGCCTGTGGCAGGATGGTCTTTCAATACGGTCTTCGAGGCTTGACCAAATTTGTGGGCGGAATGATCGATGCCACTTCAGAGGAACGGGTCGAAATGTTAAAGAGCCACGCTTTCCGTGAACTCTGGCAGACCATGGTATCAGGGAATTACTACTACTGTTTTGAATGCCAGGCGCTCTGTCCAATTGGAAGGGGGAATCCATCCAGGGAAGATAATTGAAAATGGGATAGAACCTATTTTAATCAATTTTCTCCGCACAAGTTAGACTCATCTCCATTCCAGTCATAATAACAATTTACCCCGTTTAAAACCTTTGAATTTCCAGTAGGATAGCTAAAACAAGACCTTAACCTCCCTATTTATTTAAAAAGGATTTATCCTCTCCTCAACGTCAGAGCTACGAGGCTCTATAAACGAGGTAATAGAATTTGTGTATAGGACTTGACAAAAGGTGGGTTTTTATGCTAACCTTGTGAAAAATTATCACAAGAGGTTAGGATATGGAGCTAAATGAACCGCCAATACGGTTGATAACCTACCATCGTCTCCTATTAATAAAGAATCGAACTCTTCGCCTCTTGGCTCGAATCGCTCTTGTCATTATCATCTCATCCCTCGTCCTTCACCTCCCAGACTTTACATCAAAAACCCAGGATGGGGAGCAGACTATCCAGGAGATTCATGGGATATTGGAGAAGTACTCGAAAGATATGGACAATATAACCCGACACAAACTTGCAAAAGTCATCTATGAGGAGTCTGTCCGTTATAACCATGACCCGAAATTCATCCTGGCGCTCATTGCGATTGAGAGTTCCTTCCAGAACCGGTCTGTTTCCGAGAAGGGAGCAAAGGGATTGATGCAGTTGATGCCCTATGTGGCCGAATCCCTTGCCCAGGAATTAGGCATTGAGTGGCATGGAGACCCAACTCTGTTCAATCCCTTTCTCAATATCAGAATGGGAGTTTACTACCTCTCCCAGCTCATCCTCGACTTTGAGGACCTCAGGGTAGCCCTGGTGGCCTATAATTACGGACCTACCTATGTTAAAGGCCTCATTGAGAGAAGGCAGCGGATTCCTGCCCATTATTATCACAGGATTCTCACCACTTACCAGACGCTTTGATTATTTAGGGACACTTCCCATTTTTTCGCTCGAGATAAATTCTTGAAATAAATTGAAATGATAGAAAATGGGAAGTGTCCCTATTTTTAAATAATAGCATTCTCAGGCCATTTGTGATAAGGTATAAATTAAATGGCTTTTATCCCTTCTTATATCGACCTCTATGAAAAAGGGGAGATTCAAAAGAGGATCGGTCTCCTTATGGAGATCTTGAAGGAGTGTAGGCTCTGTCCGAGGGAGTGTAGAGTCAACCGCCTCGATGGAGAGGTTGGCTATTGCAAAGCCCCCTCGGAGCTTATGGTCTCGAGCGCCTTTCCCCATTTTGGCGAAGAGCCTCCTTTGGTCGGATACCACGGTTCAGGCACAATCTTCCTTACCCACTGCAGCCTACGGTGCATCTTCTGTCAGAATTATGACATCAGTCACGAAGGAAGGGGCGAGCGTGTCACCCCGTCTGATATGGCCAGGGCCATGAAGAGGCTTCAGGAGATGGGCTGCCATAACATTAATTTTGTTACCCCCACCCATTATACTCCCCAGATCATTGCCTCTCTTCCGGAAGCGATTAAATTAGGGCTTCGACTTCCCCTTGTCTATAATTGTTCCGGTTATGAGTCGCTGGAAGTTATTCAGCTTCTTGACGGAATTGTGGATATCTATATGCCCGATGTAAAGTATATGGATGAGAAGCATGCCCGGACCTATTCCAATGCACCGGACTACCCGGAGGTCATCAAAAAGATTCTTAAGGAGATGCACCGACAGGTTGGGGACCTGAAAATGAATTCCGCTGGGATTGCTGAAAGGGGGCTCCTCATCCGACACCTGGTTATGCCCAATGACGTAGCTTCCTCTGAGGCAGTCCTGAAGTTCATTGCTCAGGAGGTCTCTATACACTCCTATGTAAACATCATGGCCCAGTATCGGCCTGAGTACCGTGCTTTTGAGCATCCCAAGATTAGCCGGAGGATTGCTCCTAAGGAGTATGCGGAGGCAATCCAGATAGCGAAACGGTTCCAGCTCTATCGGGGGTTTTAATTGGAGTTGGAGAAAGCCCTTCAAGAGATTCAATCCCTTAAAAAGAGGATTCAATCCCTCAATAGAGAGATTGAATCCCTACGGCAGATTGCGCTGATGGATCTATCTCCGGTAGAGAATCTCCTCAAGATGAGAGGGGTTCGGGTCTTCAGAAAAAATCCGACCGACCGTCTCTTCTTTCCTCCTGATCTTCCCAGCCAGGATCAAACCCGATTCTACGAGATGATGAAGCATTACTCTTTCCGGCTTGTGCTTCGCGATATGATCAAGAGCCAGGATGGGTTTCGCATTCAGGATTTGACCCACTACTGTTCTTCAAAAGTGGTTAAGGAATACTGTGAAGCCCTATCTGAGCTGGGATTGATCATGAAGAGAGGGAGGATGAGTTACCAAACTATCGTTAGACCCCTTTACAGTTTCGGACCGACCCTGGAGTGGTTCATTTCCGAGATGTTTAAGAGAGAGTTTGCTTCACCTTCGCTTTATGGGGTGAGCTTAAAGAAGACCCGCTCTGGTGGCGATTATGATGTGATCGCATCCTGGAATCAGAGGTTGGTCTATACGGAGGTGAAGTCCTCACCGCCCAAGGGCATTGAACAGGTAGAGATTACAACCTTCTTCTCCAGGCAAGAGGACCTCTTGCCCGACATGGCCATTCTTTTCGATGATACTCAGTTGAGGATGAAGGATAAGCTGGTGGTGATGTTCGAGGAGGAGTTGAGCCGGAGATATGGAGAGGATTCAAAAAAACGCTATCCTGTGGAGAGACTGATTGAAGAGCTTTTCCATATTGGCCACCGCATCTTCATCGTCAATAGTAAGAAAGATATTGTGGAGAATTTCGGAATCTGCCTCAGGGATTATTTGAGATATGGTGCAAAAAACTCATAAACACCAAGATGCTCAAATCCCCTCTTACCCCCCTTTTCTAAAGGGGGTAAGAGGGGATTATACGTGGGAGTATTAAGGTGAAAAATAAGGAATTATCAGACCTCTTTGAGAGGATGGCAGACATCCTCGAATTCAAAGACGAGAATCCTTTCAAGATCAATGCCTATCGAAAAGCCTCTCGGATTTTAGGCGATCTCACGCAGGATATCGAGGAGATTGCAGAGAGAGGTGATTTGAAAAAGATTCCGGGCATTGGCGAGGGAATGGCCCAGAAGATCGAAGAGTATCTCAAGACCGGTAAGGTCTCCAAATTTGAGGAGGTGAGAAAAGGGGTTTCAGATGAATTAATCTCCATGATGGAGATACCGGGAATGGGCCCAAAGACACTTGCCCTCATCCATAAAGAGAAGGGGATTCAAAACCTATCCCAGCTTGAAAAGGCTGTGGAGAATGGCTCCCTTATCGGACTTCCCGGTATGGGTGAAAAGAAGGTTGAAAATATCAAGCGGGGTATCCAACTCCTCAAACAGAGCAAAGGGAGGATGAACTTAGGTATGGCCTTTCCTGTGGCCAAACGGATTGTGGAGACCCTGAGAGAGAAGACAGGCTCGAAGAAGATCGAATGGGCAGGTTCCCTCAGGAGAATGAGAGAAAACATCGGAGATATTGACATCCTTGCCACAGGTCCAAATCATGAGAAGATTGTCCAAGCCTTCACCCATCTTCCAGAAGTGAAAGAGGTTTTGGCCTCTGGAGAGACAAAAGCCTCTGTCATTGTCGAAGGAGGATTACAGATTGATCTTCGAGTCGTTGAAGAGGATTCTTATGGAGCAGCCCTCCAGTATTTCACAGGCTCAAAAGCGCATAACATCCATCTCCGAGGGATAGCTAAGGCAAAAGGGATCAAGATCAATGAATATGGGGTTTTCAAAGGTGAAAAGAAGATCGGTGGTAGAGAAGAGAAAGACGTATATAAGGCTCTTGGAATGGATTGGATCGATCCTGAGCTTCGAGAAGATCGTGGAGAGATAGAAGCCGCACAGATGAGAGGCCTTCCCAAACTGGTTGAAGAGTCGGATATAAAGGGAGATTTCCATGTACATTCAAATTGGAGCGATGGATCTTCTTCGATCGAAGAGATAGCTCGGGCTGCTCAGAAGAGGGGATACCAGTATGTGGTGATCTGTGACCACACGAAGTCTTTAAAGATTACCCATGGCCTGGATGAGACAAGGCTGATGAAGCAGATGGAGGAGATTGACCGTATCAATGAGAAGATAAGAGGGTTTCAGGTCTTGAAAGGGACAGAGGTAGATATCCTCAGCGATGGAAGGTTAGATCTTTCTGATAAAGTTCTGGAGAAGCTGGACGTCGTCATTGGAGCGATCCACAGTGGATTTAAACAGAACCGAGAGAAAATGACAAAAAGAATTATCAGAGCCATTGAAAATCCGCTTGTCCATATCATTGCCCATCCCTCCGGTAGGCTCTTAGGAGCCAGAGACCCCTATGAAGTTGAAATGGATGAGTTGATGGAAGCGACTAAAAAATATGGGAAGGCATTGGAGATCAATGCCTATTTCGAGCGCCTCGATCTGGATGACATCCACTGCCGGAAAGCAAAGGAGATGGGAATTCGAGTGGCCATCGGAACCGATTCACACCATTTAGATCAGATGTGGATGATGAGTTTGGGTGTGGCGGTGGCCAGAAGAGGATGGCTCCAAGCTCCGGATGTCATCAACACTTTATCCCTTAAAGAACTCCTCAAATGGTGTCACCAGAGGTGAACCTGAGAAGGGGTGAGGTGGAGACATGGAAATAACTTTTTACTGAGACAAAAATTCGATGGCCAGTTTGTTGAACTTCTCCGGATACTCTTCATGAGGGGTATGCCCTGCCTTTTCAAAGATCACCAGTTTCGATTCCTTCCAAAGGCCATTTAATTTCTGTGACCGTTCTAAAGGAACGGCTTTATCTTCTCTACCGTGAATGATTAAGGTCGGTATGTTCATTTTGGCCAAAAGGTTAGCCTCCTTTTCAACATAGGGTTCTTTTAAGACATTCCTGAGGATAAACATTAAACCCGCATAAGATCCTTTGATGCACAATGGCTGCAACACTTCTTGACAATAGTCATCAGTTGCCTTGCTTTTATCATAAAACCATATGGTTCTGATGTTATTTTTCATCAAGGCATCTCCAGGGATGGCATTGATAAATTCACCGATAAGTGGAAGTTGATAAATCCTGCCCATCGTTGTCATCGGATAAGGAATAACGGCCGGTCCAACCAATATAAGTCGGTCAACTCTCTCAGGATAATTGGCAGCCACATAAACGGATATCCCTCCGCCCATGGATTGCCCTCCCAGGGTGGCTTTTTTGATATTGAGGGCATCCATGAATCTAACGATCTGTTTTCCATATCGTTCAAAACTGTATTCGTTCTCTTTCAATCTTTCGCTGTATCCGAATCCCCAGAGGTCTATTGCATAGACCTTAAATTTTTCAGCCAGGGCAGCAATATTCTGCTTCCACATGACTGTATGGTAGAGGAACCCGTGAATCAGGATGACGGGCGAGCCATCCCCTGCCTCGATATAGTGGATCTTCTTAGCATCCACAGTGACGAATTTCCCTTTGGCCAATTTTTGGATGGCCTCTTCATAGGTGCAGGTTTCTTTGGAAGATATCTGAGGGAGAACGATGATGATCAACACCAATGCTCCAACGACAATTAA
>CAKZKY010000219.1 GCA_937124575.1 uncultured Pseudomonadota bacterium
CTTAAACACTATCTTACCACAAGAAAGGGGGGGAGAAAAGACTTGAAGGAGGTTTTTTATGAAACGAGGGACAAAGATGAGGATTCGAACAATTTACAATTTGACAAAAAATAGAAGAGTTGAAAAACCTTGGATGTATAAAAGAGCAATGGTTTTGATAAGTTTTTTAAGTGGTATCTTTTTATTATTCAGCGGATCTGTTGGGGTCGTTGGAGGGCAAGAAAAAAAAGAAGTAAAAACGGATTTTGAAGAAATAATTGTCATCGGCACCCCTTATAGTAACCCGGTGACACCAACGTACACCCGTTATGGCACCCAGTACAATCTCGTGACAGAAGAACAGATCAGAAATCAGAATGCCTTTGATTTCCATTCCACATTAAAAAATGTGCCTGGAGTGATGTTTCAGAAGAAAAATCTTTTAGGAGATCAGACCAGTCACAGCCTCTATATCCGGGGCCGTGGGTCAAGCCATCCGAGCGCGGATTTTCAGATCGAATTCGATGGCGTCCCTCGTTATGGAGCCATTTTTGGCCAGGTATTGGGGGATAGCATCGCCCTCTCCACCATAGGCGGAATCGAGGTCTTTAAGAGCCCTCAACTCCATCAATTTGGAAGCGGCTATGCCTCGGTCAATGTTCTTCCTAAGTATCTGACTCAGGACGGGCATGAGATTTTACTTAATTTCAGTGGAGGTAGTTATTATACCTTTTCTGAAAATCTCTCTGGAGGTGTTAAAAAGGGACCTTTTGATATCTATGTATCTCAGAGCTTTGCCGATACCAAAGGACATCAGAACTCCCAGCGTTGGGCAGAGATGGAAGGACGAACCGATCGTGATGGCGCACAGCAACAGAATTACTATGCCAATATCGGTTATCAATTCAACAAAGAATGGAACCTCAGGTTTCTGGCTAACTATGTTCGCAGTAAAACCGAGGCCCCCATGCCGGACATCAAACCCACTCCGACCAACGGAGTGAGCTGGCCTATGGCTGAACGCTTCGATACCGAAACCTTTCTGACTACTTTGACACTTAACCACCAATACAAAAAATTTGGCGGTTATCTGAAGGCCTATTGGAATGAAACCGATTTTGACCTGATCCAAGAATTGAATAATGGCCTCCGCTACGCTGGAGGAACGGGTGGGCTATGGTCGAGGCAGGAGGTTTCGCTCTATGGAATCCGGGGGAAAGAGAAGCTTATCATCTGGCCAGGAGGAGAGATTTTCGCTGGAGCGGACCTCGATTTTACAGAGCTCAGAAATACCCAACGCACATTCACCGGGCGGAGTGTTCCTGGTATCAATGAAGGTCGGGCCAAAAGGGTTTGGGATTATCCTGATACCATGCTCTTCTCTCCCTATCTTGGCATCAGTCAGATGATCGGTCAATCGGATGGCCTTCACGTGATTCCTTCAACCAGTTTCCGGTATTTCGATCATAATGAATTTAGAGATAAGTGGGCTGCCCAGGTCGGATTGGTCACCGGTTATAAAAATACGGACCTCTTTTTCCAATACTCCCGGGGCGTTATTTACCCAACTCCTGTTGCCGTGATGAATATGGTCCGAACCCATGCGCCAGTTGTAAATCCAGATCAATACTGGGAAAAGATCAAGCCGGAAGTGGTGGATCACTATGAAATCGGCTTAACCCACACCTGGCCTAAAATCGTTACTCTTGGAACAAGCATCTTCTATGACAAGGGTAAGGACCGTTTCCAAGCCTATATGTCCGGGGCCATCCCGACCCTGTTCAATGACCCGATCGGCAAATATAAGATTCGTGGGCTGGAACTCACAGGCACGGTAACCCCCTTGAAGGACCTTGAGTGCTTTGCTGGCGCGACCTGGTTGAAAGCCGAAGCCACTGGCAATAATGGTATTGAACGGGATAAGATGCCTTATACTCCTCGATTTCAGTTTCAGGCAGGAATGACCTGGAAGTTTTGGGACCAATTTCGACTCTATCTCGATATGCAACATCTAAGAGACCTCTATCAAGGCATAACACGGCGGAGCGGTACGTTAAACTATGGCTTGCTCACCCCGGCAGACAAACTGGATGACATCACGCTGGTCAATGCCCGGTTGAGCTACCGCTTCAACTTTAAACCGCTACGACTGACCGATTCAGAGGTCTTCCTAACGGTCAACAACATTTTTAACCAGGAGTATGAATACGCCAAGGGGTACTCCATGCCTGGAACAACTGTTTTTGCTGGTTTCAGCATGAAATTCAAATGATGCCTGTTTAAAAAAAAGGGGTGGTATCAAATTCCAATGCCACCCCTTTTGGGGGGTTTAATAGATGGGAATAAAAATGAATTTCTTCCTTTTAATAATGGTAGGAATACTGGTATGCGTTTTCACGGGATCATGGATTCCATTAAAAGAGACTCTTGCCAATCCCGTCCGTGTGATTGTGGCATCGGATACGATCCTATCAGGAATGATCACCTCGCTTCTGCCACCGAATCGTTATTCCATCGAAGCAATCCTCCCACCCGGCCAATGTCCGGGCCATTACGATGTGAAACTCTCAGATATCGAAAAGATGAAGAAGGCATACCTCATCGTCTCATTTCGTGGAATGCCTTTTATGAACAAAACCCGGCTCGAAGGTCAAGAACAACTCTTTTTGGATACAGGAGGGCGTAACTGGATGGCTCCTAATTCATATGGCCATGGTCTAAACATCCTTGCTTATGAACTTTCAAAGCGTTTTCCCGAAGACCAGGATGAAATAACCGTCCGAAGGGAAAAGGCCATTCGTGAAGTGAGCACAGAGAGTCATGCTCTCCTTGAAAGGATCAAACAAGCAGGCATCCCCGGTATGGCAGTGATTGCCTCCTCGATGCAGAAAGACCCTCTCGCCTGGATGGGGTTCCGCGTGGTTGCGGATTATGGCCGACCCGAAGCCATTTCCGTGCGGGAAGTGGTGAGGCTCATCGAAATTGGTAAAGCTCAACAGATCACCATGGTTGTGGATAATCTGCAATCCGGCCCTGATGCTGGAAAGAGAATCGCTGAAACCCTGAACGTGCCGCATGTGGTTTTGACCAATTTTCCCTCGGAAAAAGGTTATCTCTTCACCCTCCGGGAGAATGTGAATCTGGTGCTGACCGCTGGGCAAAAGACAAAAAAGAGATAACACGTTATCATAACCAAGGCTTCATGGCTGCCTATGACAATCCTATGCGTGAACCCATCATTGAGTTTGAAGCAATAACCGTCCGGAAAGGAAAGGGAGTCCTGCTGGATGGAATTGAACTAACAGTAAACCAGAACGAATTTGTTGGGATCGTCGGGCCAAATGGCGCGGGTAAGACCACGCTTCTCAATGTCATCGCCGGACTTGAGAGATTCGAAGGGACACTCCGTCTCTTCGGACACCCTGTGGGGTGGAAGCGGTCCCGCAAAATGCGCTTACGCGTGGGCTACGTTCCCCAATTATTTCAAATTGATCCCGACTTTCCAATTCTTGCGATGGAAACCGTCCTGACAGGCATCATCGGTCGTCTCGGATTGTTTCAATCACCAGGATTTCAAGACAGGGAAGAAGCCTTGCATCTGATGGAGATGATGCGGATGGCTCACCTTACAGAGAGGCCCTTGGGCCAGCTCTCCGGCGGTGAGCGACAGAAGGTGTCATTGGCCCGGGCAATTCTTCAGAAACCGGACCTCCTTCTTTTGGATGAACCCACTTCAAATCTTGACTTCGCTGTTCAGAAGGAGCTCTTAAATCTGATTGACGAGATTCATCAAAAAAAGAAATTGACCTTTCTCTTTGTCACCCATGATTTCAATATGCTTCCTTCAGGAATGAAGCGGCTTATACTCCTTCATCGGGGGAAGATCGCCTTTGATGGAGATCTCGATGAGGGTTTAACTGGAAATACTTTGAGTAAGGTTTTCCAGTATCCAATGGAGACTTTTAAACGCAATGGAAGGAGATTTGTCTCATATGGTTGATCAGTTAACTCAAATCCTTTCCTATCCTCCCATCCACCGTGCGATCATTGCCTGTGTGCTTTGTGGCGTAAGCTGCTCGCTCCTCTCTGTATTTGTCGTACTGATGAAGATGCCATTAATCGGAGTCTCCATGTCCCACGCCGCATTTGCGGGCGCTGTCCTGGGCATGCTCTTTGGCCTTAATCCATTCTTAAGCGGGTTTATCCTTTGCCTGTTTGTGGCGGGAGTGCTCGGCCCGCTCTCAGACCGCACGGACATGGCTCCAGAAAATGTGCTTGGTCTCATTTTTTCATTCCTTATCGGTCTTGCCTTTCTTGGAATGGGAATTCTCACCAGGACAAAGGCCAGCGCCCTCAACCTGATGTGGGGAAGCCTGTTATCCCTCTCCGGTTTGGACATTGTGGTACTGGTGTTGATCACATCTGTCCTGATCCTCTTTGTATCTCTCTTTTTTAAAGAGATTCGTTCCGTATTGTTTCACAGAAAACTTGCCGCTGTGAGCGGCGTACCGGAACGGTTGATTTATTATGCGTTACTTTTTCTAACGGGAGCCGTCGTCTCGTCCAACCTTGCCACGGTGGGAGGCCTGCTCATTTTTGCCCTGCTGGTGCAACCCGGGGCAACGGCCCTCCAGCTGACTTACAATTTGAAACACTTTTTTCTCATCTCTGCAGGTTCGGGGATTGGCGCATGTGTGTCTGGTCTCATCCTATCGTATATCTTTGATCTTCCATCAGGCGCTTCAGTGGTTCTTATGGCAACTTCAATCTTTGCTGCGGCATACATCTTTTCACCCAAACGCCGCAGCCTCAGAATCAAGGAAAGGAATCTATGCCATGAAAATGATAGCGGATGAAATCAAACGGACCCGAAAACAATTTTTCAACGACCATGCCGAGAAATGGCTCGACATGTGGTATAAAGACCCCACAACAGGTCGTTATGACAAGCATGCAAAGGACTTTGATCGCCTCTTTTCACTCCTTTCGCTCAAGCCAGGAGACCATGTATTGGACGTTGGATGTGGTACCGGTGTGCTGGTCCCATTTATCCTGGAGCGGATCACGCCAAATGGAATTCTCTACGAACTCGATTTTGCAGAAAAGATGATCGAAACCAATCGTCGCTTACACCCGCAGGAGAACATTCATTTCATCATCTCGGATGCCGAGAATGCACCGCTGGAGGAAGCTTCTTGTGACTTGGTGATCTGTTTCTCATGCTTTCCGCATCTTCAGGATAAAGAAAAGGCTATGGGGGTGATTTCACGCATCCTGAAGCCAATCGGAACTTTCGTCATCTCACATTTTGCCTCATCTGAAGAGTTGAAGAAACATCATGAATCCTGTCATGCGGTCATGCACGACCATCTGCCGGATCAGATGGCGATAAGAGCCTTATTTCAAAAAGTAAACTTAAAGATCGAAATGTTTTTGGATGAACCAGGATTCTATTATCTGAGTGCGAGGAAATAGTCTCTTTGGAGAGGTTGTTTTTTACATTTGTCGGGGGGCTTAAACCAGTTCAATTTTACCGGGTTGTTCTTCCACCACTTCTCCTACAACGGAAGAATAGACATGTCCTTCTTTTCTTAAGACCTCCACCAGATCTTCTGCTTTTTCTGAAGGTAATGATATCAAAAGCCCGCCGGAGGTTTGGGGGTCATAAAGAATATCTAAAAGAATGGGAGACACATCGGCAGCTCCCTCCACCCTGCAGGAGAAAAACTGGCGATTGGAATGTGCACCCCCGGGGACCAGTCCCAATTTTGCATACTCCATGGCCTCGGGAAAGATGGGAATGGCTTTTGTTTCGATCACCATTCCAACCTGACTCCCTTGGGCCATCTCAAGGGCATGCCCAAGGAAGCTAAATCCAGTGATGTCTGTGCAGGCATGAGCCCCTAATTTTATCATCCATTCCGAGGCCACCTTGTTCAAGGTTATCATGCTATCGACACTCTTCCGAACAGCTTCCTCAGAAGCCATTTGTCCCTTCTGGGCTGTGGCGATGATCCCGGT
>CAKZKY010000220.1 GCA_937124575.1 uncultured Pseudomonadota bacterium
CAGAGGGAAACGAATGTTGGCGATCGGAGGGGCGGGGTTAATCGGCTTGTAGAAAGACTCACAGGGAGGGGTACGAGGAGAGACGTCAAGATTCAAGACTTGACCCCTCTGACCCTCGTTTTGGGGAACTCCTGGAGTTAGAAAATACGAAGAGCATCTCGTCCTCGGTCTAATTGAATGCTTTTGTGCTGATTTGTGAAGAAGGATGAAGTCCTTTATGGGAAAGAGATTCAGCCCGTTTTTTGGTTCTTCTCTGAGAAGCGATACCCTTTTTTATGGAGTTTCGGTACTTTGCGAGAGAATGGTCAGCTTTCTGATTCTTCCTCTCTTAACAAAGTCGATTGCTCAAGAACTTTATGGTGTGTGGTCACAAATAATTATCACAGCCGGATTGATTTCGAATATCATCCTGATGGGATTCCATACGGCTGTCGTGCGTTTTTTGTCCGGAAGGGAAAATAGTCGAGAAAGGAGTGAAATCTTTCATGCGATGCTAGCCATCGTATTATTCAACTCATTTATTGTTATCATGATTGCTTTCTTTTTCGCCTCTCCGTTGAGTCACTTGGTATTTAGAGATGTTCGATATTCAGCCTTCATTCCTCTACTTGGGTTTTTCTTGGTGTCTGATACACTCTTCGAATTGGTCGCTGCTTTTTTGAGAGCAGGAAAGAGCATTCAACTTGTCTCACTGTATTATTTTATAAAGGCTGCGGTGAGGATCGGTCTCCTGGCGGTGGGAATCCTGATGCTGCGCTTAGAATTAGATCAGGCGATAATGGGGATTGTGGGTGCACAGTTGATTCTCATATTGTTTATCTATTTGAAGGACATTCTTAGGGAGGTGGGCCTGCGGATATCCGTTACAGATATTCCCTGGAGAAAGATCATGCTTTTCTCCCTCCCCCTGGTGCCTTATAGTATCGTGATCTGGGCCAATAATTTTGTCGACCGATATTTCATCCTTCACATTATTGATATTACCCAAGTGAGCATCTACGCTGTGGGTTACTCCTTGGCTACAATTGTTGGGCTTTTTTACAGTGTATTAGGCTATACGTTATATCCGTATCTTACAAGATTGTGGAACGCCAGGGATAAAATCGGGACTGCCGAGACACTCCATAAAGCCACAGAGTATTATCTATTTTGTACGATCCCAGTGATCGCCCTACTTGCCAACCTCGGAACCCCACTTGTCAAAATATTTGCCAAAAGTGAATACGTATCCAATTGGCAGGTTATCTTTTTCCTCGGCGTTGGCATTGGAAGTTTTGGCCTTTACCAATTAAACATTTATATTATTTTGCTGGCAAATAAAACGCTTTTCAACCTGAAGGTTTCAGCTGTTGGCTTGTTTGTGAATGTCATTTTCAACACGATATTAATACCCATGATTGGTATTTTGGGCGCCGCTATTGCGACATTCTTATCGAACAGCGTTTTAGCATTTTGGATTATAAGAGAGGGGAAGAAATACCTTTCTTTTGTTTTTCCTTGGCGTAGTACGATGAAAATAGTCATTGCGACTTGTATCATGACCCTTATTTTGACCTTGACGGGCCAATATGTTCAAATAGAAAATCTCGGGACTTTAATATTAGTCTTTACGTTGGGTGCTGGAGTATATGGGGCAATCGATTTACTAAACAAGAATTCATTCTTACTGCGTTTGTGCAGAAACATATGAAGATTTGCTATTTGGCAGCCGCTGATTCGATTCACAGTTATCGGTGGATAAGATATTTTTCCGACAAAGGAAACGACATTTATTGGTTTTCCCTTACGCCTCTTACAGTAGGACAGAAGATGAAGAATGTCGATTTGACTGAAATTAGAGAATTCCCGGCGAAAGTACTCTCGATGGCTGCGTTGGTGTATAAAGTTAGGGAATTCATCAAGAATCATAAACCCGAGATCTTGCATGCCCACTACGCAGGAACCTATGGACTAGCGGGTGCCATGACTCAATTTCATCCATTTATTGTTACGGCATGGGGATCGGATGTTCTCTTGGCAGGGAAAGACATCGTCAAAAAGCCATTGGTAAAATTTACACTAAACAAGGCTGATCTTATCACATGCGATGCAGAGCATATGAGAAATGCAATGATGAATCTCGGGGTGGACGCAAGGAAAATTAGAATCATTTATTTTGGAACGGATATTCATAAATTTTGTCCAGGTGGGCAATCTATAAGTCTAAGGCAAAACTTAGGGATATTTGATTCCCCAATGATCATCAGTTTACGAAGCCTTGAGCCAATCTATGATGTTGGGACTTTAATTAAAGCGATTGCCTTGGTCAAAAGAGAAGTCCCGGGAGCAAAATGCGTCATCGGCGGAAAAGGTTCCCAAGAAGAGTATCTGAAAAACCTCGCCAAATCACAAGGGATTGCAGACAGTACACTTTTTGTAGGTCAAATTTCAAATGATGAATTGCCGAATTATCTAAGGTCGGCGGATATTTATGTTTCCAGTTCGCTCTCTGATGCGGGACTTTCAGCTAGCACAGCAGAGGCGATGGCAACTGGATTGCCGGTAATCATTACCGATTACGGGGAAAACAATAGATGGATCAAAGACGGAGAGAATGGGTTACTCTTTCCTGCAAGAGATTCTGAAAGATTAGCCGAAAAGATTATATATCTACTTAGGAATAGTGATCTAAGAAAAAGATTTAGTGAGTCTGGCAGAAAAGTAATTGAAGAGAGAAATAACTACAACAAAGAGATGGAAAAGATGGAGAGAATTTATAAGGAACTATTAAAACAATGAGCAAGATAAAATCAATTCTGAAAAAATGGCCAAGTTTCTACCAATTTGTTGTAAGGTTTTATTACGGTCTTCGGCGGCTTATAGAAACACACATGTTTGGTACAAAAATTCAGGAGTGGATATGGAAAACACGACACATATATAAGGGGAAAGAATGGGCTCAGGGTTATTGCGAGACAATAAATCACCCTCATCGTGAACTGCTTATAGAAAGAATATCATCTTACGCCCCATTCGAAAGTGTTTTAGAGATCGGATGTAATGCGGGACCAAACCTATACTTGCTTGCCAAGAAATTCCAGAAATCAAAACTTTACGGGATTGATATCAATCGCAGGGCTATTGAGGAAGGAATGGCCTGGTTCCAAAAAGATGGTGTGGAAAACGTATGGTTATCTGTAGGGAGAGCCGATGATGTTAGGCAATTTGCTGCTAAGAGTGTTGATTTGGTATTCACGGATGCCACACTCATGTATATAGGTCCTGATAAAATTAAACTAACCATAGAGAATATGATTCGTATTGCGCGGAAGTCCCTTATTTTTAATGAATATCATTGGAATAGGGATTCAGATTCACTGAAGCCATATTTTTACTATGATGGCCATTGGGTTTACGATTACAGAGCCCTATTTGAACGCTATGTTTCAACGATTGAAATTAAGATTTCGAAACTGCCAAAAGAGGTATGGGGCGGGTCGGGTTGGGAAGAATTCGGCACAATTATTGAGGTGAAGCTGTGAAAAAAGTTCTGGTTATTGCCAATCTTTTTCATGCCTCTCCGCGGATACCGGGACTTGCCGCTTACCTGCCAGAATTCGGTTGGGACGTAACCATAATTTCTCCCCCGCTTATTCATAATGCCGAGACTCATCTTGCGCTTCCTAAGAAATTTCTAGAAAGAGCTAAGATCCTTGCGGTACCATATCGCGGAGATGTATTCTGGTTCTGGCGGAAAATATTCAAGTTATTCGGATTTAGAACAACCGAGAGTATAACCGAGCAAATAAAGGAGCGGACAGGTATAACTTCAAAGAAATCATTTATTGATACATTCATGAAATGGTATCAAACAATTTTTGCCTATCCTGACACTGAAAAGTTATGGAAACGGCCGGCACTTAAGGCCGCGAAAGACATTCTAAAAAGAGAACATTTTGATGCAATTGTCAGCAGCTCACCATTTCCAACAAGTCACATTGTCGCCGCTCACTTAAAGAGGAAATATGGGGTATACTGGCTGGCTGACTTTCGAGATCTGTGGACGAGAAATCATAATTATTCGTTTGGCTTTCTGAGGAGGCACTTCGAAGAAAACTTGGAACTGAAAACGCTTAAGAAAGCTGATATCATGACTGCGGCAACTCCGGCGTGCGCAAGAAAGCAAGAAATGTTTCACGGAAGGTCTACGATAGTAATAACGAATGGTTTTGACATTGAAAATCTGAATGTTTCAAAACTTCCACTAACCGTCAAATTAACAATAACTTATACAGGCACTATATATCCACAGAGACAGGATCCAGAAAAAATTCTTATTGCTTTAGACCATTTAATTTCTAAGAAAATGATAGACAGAGACGATGTTGAGGTCAGATTTTACGGTCCACGACAGCACTGGCTAACGAATCATATTGCGAAATATGGTCTTGGGGACTTAGTCCATCAATTTGGGATGGTATCAAGATATGAAGCGATGCAGAAACAGAGAGAATCGCACATTCTGCTTCTGCTGAATTGGGAAGATCCCGAAGAAAAAGGAGTGTATACGGGGAAAATCTTTGAGTATTTGTCTGCACAAAGGCCGATTCTAGCCATAGGTGGCTATCCCGGTGACGATGTTGAGGGATTGCTCTTGGAAACTAAGGCTGGCGTTCACGCATCAAGTATCAAGGATATTGAAGCAGCGCTTCTAAATTATTACAAACAATACAAAGCCACAGGTACAACCACCTATCAGGGTGATTTGAAAGAAATAAATAAACATAGTTATCTGGAAATGGCAAGTAAATTTGCAGATATCTTGAATCAAACTACGAGCTTACACAGGCGAAATGGTTTTTCGATCGATGCTGAACCCCTGAAGAGAGCAAAGAAATGAATTTAGAATCTAACAACGCATAATCAGGTCAAATGGACGTCACACAACTTATTTGTCTAAAAGGGGAGTAAGCTTGACCGGAAGGTGCTCCGCAAGCCCCGCCTTGTAGGCGGGGTCAAGGGGCACAATATAAAATGAAATTACCTTGCCGGGAAGCCCCGCCCTATGGGCGGGGAGCTTCACTTCGCAATGGTTTCTGAACGAATAAGAGCCGCGCAGGTTCATTCTATGGATGATGAACGTGGGTTTGAAAAGCAATTTCGTTTGGAACAGAAATATTACCTCAAGCAGTTAGATTTTCTTAACTGGTATCGATATTTTTTTATCATAAAAGAAGTGATTGATTTGCTGCCAAGTGACATCTTAGAGATTGGGACGGGTAGTGGTATCGTTAGAAATTGTCTCCAGCCACTCGTCAAGAATTACGTGGTACTTGATGTCAATCCTAAGCTTAAACCAGATCTTGTTGGGGATGTTAGGGCTTATCAGGATGCATTAGAAAATAAGTTTGACTGTGTGATTATCGCCGATGTCTTGGAGCACCTCCCGTTTTCTGATTTTGGAAAAAGTCTAAAACATATTCATTCATACTTAAGAAAAGATGGAAAAGTACTTGCAACTATTCCACATCGTCGAAGTCATTTTTTGTTCATGACACCTCTGAAGGCAGATCCTTGTGTTTTTACAGTCCCCACTGGTTTTTTGAGCCCTGCTGCTTTTTCCCGAAGGTTTATCAAAAGAAAAATATAGATTGATCCAGATCATTGTTGGGAGATAGGAGATGGGAAGGTCAAAAAGGTTGATATCGAACGACAGTTCAGGAGAGGTGGTTTTATGATTGATAAATTTAGAAAACTTCTATATGTCGATTTTTGGGTGTTGACTAAAGAAGTGGCCATTGATGAATGACTTATCTATTGACCATTTAAGACTTGTTTCGATTATTATTCCCTGCAGAAACGAAAAAAGATTCATACGGGATTGTCTCGAGTCCATTATTGCGAATGATTATCCAAAAGAGAGGCTCGAGGTATTAGTGATCGATGGGATGAGTGAGGACGGGACAAGAGAGGTGTTAAATCGCTATGCGCTAAGGTACCCGTGGATTAGGGTGATTGA
>CAKZKY010000221.1 GCA_937124575.1 uncultured Pseudomonadota bacterium
CGGTCACAAAAAGCCACGGTCGCATCAAACACAATCTCCGCCATCTGGTAAGATTGCAGCTCACGATATCCACCGTGGGGCGGAATGAGCCGGGGAAGATCGTTCAAGGTGGTCATTTATAATTTCTCCTCCAACGTGATTCCCATGGGGATAGCTCCTCTGTCAATTTCAACAATATAATCAGAGAAAGCTCTTGCTGGCTTTGTTTCGTCTGAGCTTCTTTTCACCTTTACCAATTCAAAGAGTTTATGAGCGGGGGCATTTCCGAGGATTGAATCGTGTTTAAAGACGATCAACTTACGGGCATTCATCTTCCCACGCGCAGCAGAATGATCATGATCAAACATATTTTTTAAGGCTTCCCATAATAGATCGAGATCATCTAAAGAAAATCCTGTCTGCGATGCTAAGTGTGCAGAGACGTATCCTTCGGACCGATAGAGACCATATGGCACAACATTTTTACGTCCCATCATCCTTTCCTTTTCCCTCTCCGCCTCGGTTTCTACAGCCATTCGCGTAATGGTCATTTCCATGGGGACGATAGGATCAACGCTACGTGCAAAATTGAATTGAACGGGACCTCGGACCTGACCGCAATTATTTTCTTTTGTTGACATTACTGCTCCGAAGGTTCGTACATCAAAGTAGTTTTTACACATAAAGGCTCTCCCCAAATCTGCTGCTTTCTGTTTATCCTTTTTTTCTTCTTCAGTTAGCACTTGGTAAGCACCTCCCCTTTCAGTAGTCAACACTGCTTTCTCTCTGACATAAATTTTATAGGGTGATTCATTTTTCTTAACTATTTCTACGTAGTTTCTAACCTTTCTCTTTAGACAAACATCCGTTACTATTCCAAAGCTTGTTTCAGGGTCAATCCGAGGCATATTTCCTGCGTCGGGATCGCCATTAGGGTTTCCATTTTCAACATCAAAAAGATATACAAATTCGTAGCGGTTCGTGATCGAATTGGTCATTTTGTGTCCTCCTTTTCATCTTTGGATTTAGTGTAAAAAGCTTGTCTTTGGTGATAGTAACCGATGGCAAACATTCCCTGGTCATCCAGGCTAAGATGGGCAGGAAATTCTATGATACCGGACATGATGTCTTCAATCATTTTGTCTGTCCATCTTCCAAAATCTGCTTTCTGGATGTGATGCTGGGCCAACCGAAGTAATTGCGGGAATACAACTCGGGGTGTAGTTGATGCAGAACCATAATATCGGTCTTTGATGGTAGTGTTGGCACCTGGGACAGCATCTAATTGAGCTTTTTCTAAGGTAGCAAAAAGCCGCCCCAATCGATAAGCAACATTTGTTGATTCTTTATCTAATGACATCTTAACCTCCTTTCCAATGTGATTGATACGAAATTTCCTGACAAGACAGGCTTTGATGATTGCCGCTCTTAAATAATTGATATCTTGTTCTGCCCTAATACGCCCAATTACGCTTGCCAATAACACTTGAGGGTAAGTATTGCCTGTTAGAATAGACCTCATCACGGCACCAGCAAGTAGTGGGTGGATATTTTCCGTTTTTCCTTGAACTGCGGTCTGCCT
Source organism: uncultured Pseudomonadota bacterium (assembly GCA_937124575.1). Classification (GTDB taxonomy): domain Bacteria; phylum Desulfobacterota; class BSN033; order BSN033; family UBA1163; genus RBG-16-49-23. Next base: position 1,562 of record CAKZKY010000221.1, read on the forward strand.
GAGTAGTTGCCACATGCCGGGAAATTCAGGGTTGTTCTCATATTGTTTGACAATGGTAAGATCCCTGAAGTGTTGACCGATTTTTTCTGCTATATCAGCAACAGTACTGGTATGCCAGAATCGAACGGATAAGCGAGAGGCATTGGGGGACAAACCGAGGATATAAAATTTGATGTCGGGATCACCCAATTCGGGATACATCTTCCCATCTCTTACAGCCTCAAGAAACAACCGGATATTTGATAAATCACCGGCCTCGTCTGTAGGATTAAGAATTACTCCCATGAAGCCTTCAATTGGAGATTCTCTCTCTGTCCAAAATACAGTTGTTGTATCACTGATTTGGACCTTCTGGCGGCTTTCAAAACGAAGAAGATGGTTCAAAACAGTGGTGTATGTAAAAGCAATTGTTTCACTAATGGGGGCATTGTAATTTTGAGTTTTTCCATACGACTCAAAGGCATCGAGGTTAAAAGAAACAATACTTGCGCCGCTGGGTTGGGCGCCTCTAACCCCTTTTATTGGGGGATGCAAACGAGCGATAGGTGCCGTTTCCCCACTTACGAGACATGGGGCAATAAAACCTTTTCTTTCCGCTGAGATAAACCGAGCCCAGGCTGCCTGTATTGCTGAACGATCATGGAGATACCGTCGATCGCCATCGAGTTGAAAGACGAGATTCTGGCCAGCCATCTCTTCCCATTTTTCAAGTTTGGTTGCTTTTTCTGGAGTCCAGGAATCGAGGAATTTTAATAACGCCTTTAAACCATCATCCTCTATTTGATCACCAATCTTATGCTGGAAGTCCTTGAAGCTTTTAAAACATTCCATAGTACGTTCAGATTTTCCTTTGTTGTCTACTCCGAGGACATAACCCGTATTGTCCCAAACAAAATTTGGATCAATACCCGAAGATCTTTTTTTATTAAGCTGAGGAACTGTAAGAGTAATTGGAATTGGTTTTTTTCCAGAGATCTCTCGAAGGTCTTTAACCTGCAATAATTCCCCATCTTTGTTAATAACCAGACAGAAGTGAATCTTTTGCTTTCCAAAACCCTGAAGTGGCATATCAGGATTGTCTCGGAGACGCTGATAGTAGTTATTTAATGCTTGTAGGATCACGTCCTCACCTCCTTTCCGTTGAAGCGAGGAATATCAATCGCTCCATCCCGCATTACCGCACGAAAGAACTTGGCTTCCATGTCTTTCTCGAAATCAATGTCAAAAAGCATCCAGCCAAGGTCTTTCTCACCCTTGTGAACGGATGGCGGGACATCAACGACTGGCTCAAAATGGGCTGGAAATTCCCGACAACCCAAATAAGGGTGTTGGAAGTATTGACCTTTAGATGCCCTGCGTTCAAATATTTCTTTGTGTTTAGCAGGATTATTGTCTTCGACACCAACAAATTCAAAATGGGCTTCAATGACATAGGCTACATTACGGAGAACCATGGCGGCTCGCTGTTGTCGATCTTCTTCAATGAAGATCTCAAGAGGTGAATGCCTATCCTTCATGGCTACCGTTATATTTCGAATAGGAATTTTCTTTGACAGTTCGTTTCGACGAATGTTGTCGAACAAAATTGGGTTAAGGACATGGATTCGATCGATTACCCAACGGATAGCTGGCTTCCAATAAATTGCCTCTAATATGCCTCTTGCGGCTGATGGTGTCATCACATCATAACTAACACGCTCAACCTTCATTTCGGGCCTAGTAAAACAGGCATAATCTCCCCAAACTTTCAATTTAACCCCGTGCGCCATAACCACACCTCCCTTCTTTTAATTTGTTTTAAGCTCTTCAGGATCATCACCTCCTATAAAATGAGATTATCCGGATCGTGGAATGTTGGGTCTTCCGGACAGAGCCCCAAATCCTCCAGGTAAATATCCTTGTTGATGAGAATGTTATACTGATCATGGACGCGCTCAACAGCCCCAGCAAGTAGTAGGTTGCTAAGAACATAAGGGGGAACCTGGATGGTGAACCGCTGTGCTTTTCTGGCCGCCGAATAAGGAAATTCGGTGTAACGGAGTTCATTGATAATTTTCTCCGCATCCTCATTCCAAGGGATAATGATGGAAACCATTCCGTCTTTGATGATTTTGAATTTTTCGTCAATTCTTCGGAAAGGATAATCTCCACTTCTTAATCCCTCCAAGAGATCATCAAGGATTTGGTTTTCATCAAGTCTATCTCCTTTCAACCAGTATAAGGTTCGAAAATATTCTTCAACTGCATTTAGAGTCAAAGGGTCACTAAAGTGGCGTATGACTTCTTCTGCTGTCTCTGCTGTTTGGCGTAAATATCCTGGTGGCAATCCCTCTTCTGGCATAAACACAAAGACCTGACCGTTTTGGGGTAACAGTCCTTCCCGATTACATCGGCCAGCTGCCTGGGCAATAGAATCAATCCCGGCAAGAGATCGAAATACAACTGGAAAGTCAATATCCACACCTGCTTCAATCAGCTGGGTCGTCACTACCCTACAGGATCTATTCTCTTTAAGAGCTACACGAATCTTTTGGATAACCATTGTACGATGCGCTGGACACATGAGTGCACTTAGATGAAAACATCCTTGTCCATCTTGGATAAGCTCATAAACCTTCCGGGCATGTTTGCGAGTATTCACAATGCAAAGAACTTGCTCCTTGCTTATTAATTTTTTTGCCAATTCCCCATCAGTTAAGGTTGAAAGAAATGATATGTCCACTTTTTTGAAGGCATTATAGAGTTCCATGGGATCGGGAATGATTTCTCTAACACCCTCCAGCCCATCTTGGAATTCTGAGGATTTAGACAAAGCTGGTTGTGTTGCCGTGCATAAGACAATCGTCGTTCCGTATGAAGAGGATAATTCCTTTAATGCTTCAATTGAAGGTTTTAAAAGTGGCACAGGGAGCATCTGCGCTTCATCGAGAATGACAACACTTCGGGCAATATTATGAATTTTCCGACACCGGGAGGAACGGTTGCTGAATAAGGATTCGAAGAATTGAACGTTCGTTGTAACGATCAGTGGAGCATCCCAGTTTTCGGAAGCTAACCGGGATCTATGGTCCTCCTCTTGTGGTTCGAAGTTAGAATGATGTTCCAGGACGGCTTCCTCACCGAGGACCTGTCGGAAAACATCTGCATTCTGCTCGATGATGCTGGTATAGGGAATTACATAAATGATCCTTTTTAAGTTGTTTTTGATCGCGTGCTTTATGGCGAATGAAAGTGAAGAAAGAGTTTTGCCCCCACCTGTAGGTACCGTAAGAGAGAAAAGACCTGGTTTTAAATCAGCTGCATAAAGACAGTGTTTGAATATGTCAGAGCGATATTGGTTTACCTTAGTTGGTACTGAATGAGCAATAAGTTGGTCCATGTATTTAAGAAGTTTTCCTTCTAGAACAGGAAGCTCTGGGTATCCTCTTCGCAATTTGGATTTTTCTGGCTCCATGAATAATTCTGTATCGAGGAAATCTGCATCTACCAGGCAGGAATAAATCATCCTTATAAAAACTGAAAGCTGGAAACAGATTCGTTTTATGTCTTTCTTATTGAGGAATGTGAGGTCAGATGGTTCTGTTTGCATTAAAATTTCTGGAAGAGCGGATGAAGTGTCAGGAATAGATTTCTGGAGCCGTTTTACCAAGCAAGAAGTCTCGTTTGTGTTTCCGTCAGGAAGACCGGCGTGGTGGCCAGCAATTGTATATGCAATAAGTTTCCCTTTGTCTTTAAAAAGTTTGTATGCGTGTTGGGCACCAGCTGAGGAATGATCGGGGCGCCTTGGTTTGGCTTCAATATGGGCATCTGGATCGTTATCTAAAAGCCTGTCCTGAAATTCCTTCGAATACTTCCCAAGATCGTGCCATAACCCCACCAGGTAGCCCCAATCGCCAGCGCCGAAGTCGC
>CAKZKY010000222.1 GCA_937124575.1 uncultured Pseudomonadota bacterium
GTAAGAAGGCTCAACCTCTGCTGGGGAGTGCATCCTGTTCTCGTCTCCGAATGGAGGGATACGGATGATATGTTAGAGAGATCGAAGAGGATGCCGAAGGAATTGGGCATTGCCTCGAGGGGAGACCGGGTAGTCATCATCGCCGGTGTTCCCATCAGCATCCCCGGAACGACCAACCTCATCAAAGTGGAAACCGTGGAGTAAAACTTGGCACAGAGTTGATCCTTTATCTGTTCCTGATCATTGTCATTGCCCCTGCGGAGGAAAGACCTCATTTTTTGATCCCATTCCGCTATAGATTTTATCTCTTCTATCTCTTCTATCTCTAACTTTCTGATATGAAATGGCATTTAACTATCTTTAGAGGTTCATCCGGGAATTGAGTGGGTAACCTCCCCTTATCATAAGGGGAGGTGGGGAGGGGTTACTTGACTCGGAGATGCGATAAGAGGCCTTCTTTCCACCCGCCTGATTTCCCTTCCCTCCGTTTAAACGTTGCTTTCATGATGAATCATTTCGAAAGGTTTCTATGATCTTCCTAACCCCCCTTTATCCCCCCTTAAGCTAAGAGGGGAATACAAGAAGAAGGAAAACACCCACACAAAACCCAGAAGAGCCTCTTTAGAGAAGATAGGAGGCGGCCTTTTTCTCTCGAGATTTATCGCATTTATCTGTCTTTTGGGTCAATCACCCGCTATCGGGAAATATTTGTCCCCTCCGGCATTTTTGCTTGACAAGCATTTCAAATAATGATATTTTTTTTTCAAAATTTAATAGAAATGAAAAAATATTTTCATCTATGTTCACCCTCCATCGTTTTTTTAAAGAAAAAGGGCATCGCCTCACACGTTCCCAGAATAGATTGCTGGAATATATCCTCTCCCATGACGAGGAATCAATATTCCTGAACATCGAGGGACTCGCGAGAAAGGTTAATGTCAGTGAAGCCACGGTGGTCAGGCTTGCTAAAGCCCTTGGATATAAAGGGTTCCCCCAATTTCAAAAGGAGTTGAGGCTTCTCTTTAAAAATAAGCTGACCACAACCTCCCGCCTGCAAAAGACGGTAAAAAAAGTGACTACCGAAGGGGATGTGTTGATAAAGATCCTCCAGACGGATATTCACAATATTGAAGAGACGTTAAAACAGATCCCTCCAACGGAATTTAGACAATTTGTGAGAGCCATTGATTCGGTCGAAAGGATCGTCATCGTAGGTTTGAGAAGCGCCTATTCTTTGGCTATCTTTTTGGGCATTGCCCTTGAGTTTCTGCAGAAGAATGTCTGGGTCATCCAACCCGGCATCGGAGACATGTGGGACCGATTATTAGGACTGAGAAAGGGGGAATTGGTCATCGGGATCAGCTTTCCAAGATATACGAAACAGACCATAGAGGTACTTCGGTTTGCAAAAGAGAGAGGGTGTAAGACGCTAGCCATTACCGATAGCCCTGTCTCTCCTCTGGCCCAATATGCAGATCATGTCCTGACCGCGAGGTATCAAATGGATTCCTTTATAGAATCTTTCACAGCTCCCCTCAGCCTCACCAATGCCATCGTCACCGCTCTTGGGATTTACAGCAGAAAGAGCACCATGAGATCTCTGAAAGAATTGGAAAAGGTCTGGGAGACTCAACAGATCTATTACCCCACGCCCAAGTAAAAGGCTGGGAAACCTTTTGAAGAGAGGAGGTGAAAAAGAATTCAATCCGTATATTACATTCACACACTTTAAAGAAAAAGAAGGAGGAGTTTTATGAAGAAAAATCTTTATGTCATATGGATTTTTATTTTTGTGGTGACTCTGCTATGGGCAGGGCCTTCCTTAGCACAGAAAAAATTTCTCACCCTTGCCTCCGGTAGTCCAGGAGGAGTCTATTATCCCCTGGGTGGAGGGATGGCGGTGGCTATTCAAAAAACGACCGATCTGAGATGTGCCGCCGAATCAACCGGGGCGTCCGTTGAAAATTGCCGCCTTGTAGGGGCTGCAGAAAGTGATATGGGAATGGTGATGGGAAGCATTGCTTATAAGGCAATCAGGGAGAACAGCCGTTTGAAAAAAAATTCCCGATCGTGGCTCTTTTTCAAATGTATCCTGCTCCCGAACACATTGTCACCGTATCCGGGAAGGGAATTAAATCCGTAAGAGATCTCAAGGGGAAGAAGGTTTCGATCGATGTGCCTGGGAGTGGTTGCGCGGTGATGGCAAAGGCCATCCTGGAAGAGTATGGATTTAATCTCGAAAAAGACTTGACCATTGCCCATCTCTCTCAATCTGAGTCTGTGCAGGCATTGAAAGATGGAGTGGTGGATGCCGTCTTTTTTAACTTCGCCTATCCAGGGGCAGCGGTTCTCGATCTGGCAGCCACCCGCGACATCGTCTTGATTCCGGTTGATCCGGCGATGGCAGATAAAATCGTCAAAAAATACCCCTATTATGTCAAAATCACCATTCCGGCCAAGACCTACCCGAAGGCCGATTACGATGTCCTCTGCCTCGGAGACTCCAATGTCTTGATTGCGAATAAACAGATGGAGGAAGGAGTGGCCTACAAAGTCGTTAAAGCCATCTTCGAGAATGTGGATAAGGGAAAATGGGCTCTGGTCAACGTCCATCCGATTGCCAGTCAGTTAACCCCCAAAAACGGAGCCAATAGTCCGATTGAATTACATCCAGGAGCAATCAGATTTTTTAAAGAGGTTGGGGCAATGAAGTAATCCGAAAGGGAGGACAGGTTGAAATATTTTCCCAACCTGTCCTCCGAACGCCAACAGAGAAGAGCTATGATCCTTCGCCTCGTTTATTTTGTGCTGGCATTTTTCATGCTGGTCCATCCCTCGGATGGAGAAGAACAAAAGGGTTTTTCTCTGCGCATCGAAAATATAGACAGGGCGATACTTCTCGATCTCCCTTTAAAAAAGGGAGAATATTTTTACCTCCACTATATTCATTCTTCCGATCAGACTCCCATCCGGGATACCTTTCAGATTAGCGCAGAGGGGCAACTGGTTCTGATCGAAGAGGCTTTTCTCTGGTATGGGGCGGGTTTGGAATTTCAAAATCACAACGACATTCAAATCACCCTTGATGAGAAATGGTCCAAGGTTCAATTAAACAGAGCCTTTCCTGAACTAGTGATTCGGGTTGGGAGGGTTGCCGGGCAAAGATTTATCTACCGAGATCGGTTCATCCATTTAAATCATCTTGTGAGACCCGGGGAATGCATCATTCTTTCTGTGGGTCGTTGAGGAAATCCATGTTAGAAAAAGATCTGGATCAAGAAATCCAGAGGGCTGAAGAGAAGGGAAAGGAACTTTTAGAAAAATATGAGAAGAAGACCAGAGACCTAAGCGGGGGATTAGATCTTCTTATCACATTCATTGCCATCATCGCCTCTCTTTATCATCTCTTCTATGCTTTCGTTCATCCTTTCTTTGCCTTGGACCATCGGGTCATCCATTGGGGATTCATGTCCTGTCTCATCTTCTTACTCTATCCTTTTTCAAAAAGATTCTCTCCAAAGAAAAGGCCTTCTTCTTTTGATCTATTATTTCTCTTATTGAGCATTGGAATATGTCTGTGGATCTTTATCTTCTCACATCAAATCCTCCAGCGAGCCGGGAAATATCAACCCCTCGATGTCCTGATGGGAACCCTTCTCGTGCTTCTGGTCTTAGAGGCTGGTCGGAGAACCGTGGGCTGGTCGGTTCCTATCGTTGCCGTCCTCTTCCTTCTTTATGCCCTGTTCGGACCTTATCTCCCTGACCTCTTGGCCCATAAGGGATATAGCATTAAGCGACTCTCCACCTACCTCTCCCTTTCCACAGACGGAATCTTCAGCATCCCTTTGGGCGTCTCGGCCCAATTCATCTTCCTTTACATCCTTTACGGTTCCATGCTTCGTAAGTCCGGGGCAGGAAGGTTTTTCACAGACTTGGCCTTTAGCCTCACCGGTTGGGCAAGAGGGGGGCCTGCCAAAGCGGCCGTGGTTTCGAGTTGTTTTTTCGGGATGATTTCTGGGAGCTCGGTGGCCAATACCGTGACGACAGGTACTTTTACCATTCCACTGATGAAGAGGACAGGGTATCCGCCTCACTTTGCAGGAGCTGTGGAAGCTTCAGCTTCAACCATGGGCCAGATCATGCCTCCGATCATGGGGGCAGGGGCATTCATCATGGCAGAATTCCTGGGGCTTCCCTACTTTAAGGTCTGTCTCGCTGCAGCCCTTCCAGCCACCCTATCCTTTTTTGCCATCTTTATGCAGGTTCACTACAGGGCCGTGCTCATGGGGATCAAAGGAATTCCAAAGACAGAGCTGCCATCCATTCAAACGACGCTCGTCCAGGGGTGGCATCATCTCCTTTCCATCTTTCTCCTCATCTATCTTCTGGCCCAGGATTTCTCGCCGGAGCGGGCGGTATTCTGGGCCATCCTCGCAACGATTTTCTGCAGTTATCTGAGAAGAGAGACCCGCATGTCTCTTTCTGAAATTATTGCGGGGTTCAAAGAAGGGGCAACCGGTGCCGTGGAGGTGGCAGCGGCCTGTGCCACAGCCGGTATTATTATCGGCTCCATCACCGTAACAGGGCTGGGCCTGAAATTCTCTTCGCTCATCATTGATCTTTCGATGGGTTATCTTCTTTTAGCCCTTCCCCTCACTGCCGTTGCCTGTCTCGCCCTTGGGATGGGGGTACCGACCACCGCCTCCTATATTATCATTTCTTCTCTGGCGGTGCCGGCCCTGATCAATTACGGGGTCGTTGCCATTGCCGCCCATATGTTTATTTTCTATTTTGCCACCCGTGCGGATGTGACCCCGCCGGTTGCATTGGCTGCCTATGCCGGCGCTGGCATCGCCGGAGCCAATCCCTCAAAAACAGGCTATACAGCCTTCTGGCTCGGAATGGCCGGCTACATCATTCCCTTCATGTTCATCTACGGGCCGGAATTAATGCTCAGGGGTTCTCCGCTTCATATTCTCTGGGCGACCCTAACCGCTACGGTGGGAATCGTTTTCCTGGCCGCCGGAGTTCAGCGGTGTATGTTTCTTAGAACAACATGGTATGAGAGCCTGATGTTTTTTGCAGGAGCCCTCCTCCTGATTAAACCGGGGTTGACCACCGATCTTTTTGGTTTTGCCTTTGGAGGGTTTGCCCTTGCCAGCCAGATGTTGAGAAATAGAAAGGAGATGAAATCATGAAGGCCATGGACGACTCGGTTTTCTACAGAAATCTTCGGAAACGCTATCCGGTTGTTGACCGTGGAGAAGGCATCTACATTTTCGATACCGGGGGAAAAGCCTATATTGATGGGTCTGGTGGAGCAGCCGTCGTCGGAATCGGACATGGAATCAAAGAGATCACCGAGGCCATGGTCAGACAGGCCGAAAGGATCTCTTTTTCCCATGGTTCTCACTTTACGAGTCAAGCCGCCCTTGATCTGGCCTCAAAACTGGTTGGGCTTTCGCCTAAGGGTTTGACCCGGGTTTATTTTCTCTCCGGAGGCTCCGAGGCGGTTGAAACAGCGGTAAAATTGGCCAGGCAATATCAGGTGGAAAGAGGAAAGCCTGAAAAATACAAAGTCATCTCACGCTGGACGAGCTATCACGGCAATACCCTGGGAGCCCTGGCTCTTTCCGGACATACTGGAAGGCGGAAACATTATCTTCCTCTGATTCAGCATACACCCCATATCGTTCCAGCCTACTGTTACCGGTGTCCGTTTGGATTAATTCCCGAGAGATGCGGCCTGGAGTGTGCCCTCGATCTGGAAAAAAACCTGCTCTACGAAGGACCGGACTCTGTTTCTGCCTTCATCGCTGAGCCGGTTGTGGGTGCCACAGCAGGAGCCCTGGTTCCAAAGGATGGATATTTCCAGAAGATCAGGGAGATCTGTGATCGTTATGACATTTTATTCATTGCCGATGAAGTGATGACCGGCATCGGACGGACTGGGAAGAATTTTGGGCTTGACCACTGGGGGGTCGTTCCGGACATGATCGTTGCGGCAAAAGGGCTCAGTAGCGGATACACCCCTCTCTTTGCTGTTATTGTGAAAGAGGAGATCCATCAGATCATCAAAGAAGGGTCGGGGGCTTTTGTCCACGGACATACCTACAACCAGAATCCCCTCTCCTGTGCTATCGGCTGCGCGGTGATTGATTATCTGATCAAACATGATCTGATTTCAAGATCAGCAAAGATGGGAGAGCATCTTCTTCGTTCTCTCAAGTCGTTAACCCGGTTTGAGATGGTTGGGGATGTTAGGGGAATAGGCCTTTTCGCAGGGGTTGAATTTGTGAAGGACCGAAAGACCAAGGAGCCATTCGATCCCAAGTTGAAACTGAACAGCCTTATTGCCAATCGTGCCTTTGAAAAGGGATTGATCACCTATCCCGGTGGCGGAGGGGCAGACGGAATCAAGGGAGATCACCTGCTTCTCGCTCCCCCCTTTGTGATTACGGAAGAGCAGATTGATCAGATGGTCTCCATTCTCGATCAGACATTGGTTGAGATTTCCAAAGAGGTCTCTCGGCTGTCGTGAAGGAAGAAAAGATGAAAAAGAAACCTGTCAAAATCATGGATACCATTTTCAGGGATGCCAGCCAGAGCAAGATTGCCACGCGCATGAGACTGGAAGATATGCTTCCCATTGCCGAGAAACTTGACAGGGTGGGATATCACTCTGTGGAGATGTGGGGAGGAGCAACCTTCGATTCCTGTATCCGTTACTTAGATGAGGATCCCTGGGAGAGGATTCGTGAGTTGAAGAAACGGATGCCGAATACAAAGATGCAGATGGTGATCCGGGGGCAGAGCCTCGTAGGGTACCGCCATTACCCGGATGATGTGGTGATCCGTTTCGTGGAGAAGGCAGCGGAGAACGGGATAGATATCTTTCGGCCCTTTGATGCCCTGGATGATGTGAGGAATCTTAAAACGGTCATTGAAACAGTGAAGAAAATGGGAAAGATTGCGGAAGGAACGATCTGCTATACCATCAGCCCTGTCCATACGATCGGGCTCATTCTGGATAAAGCCCGGCAGCTGGAGGATTTAGGGATTGATCTTTTCTGCTTGAAAGATATGGCAGGACTTCTTGCGCCCTATACCGCTTCAAGGATCGTCAGGCGGCTAAAAAAGACACTCGGCGTTCCCATTCATCTCCATACCCACGACACCAGTGGAATGGGCGCCATGACCTATCTCAAAGCCATTGAAGCAGGGGTGGATATCATTGATACGGTTCTCTCTCCTTTTTCAGAAGGGACGTGCCAACCTCCTACCGAAAGCCTTGTGATGACCTTGAAAGGCACCCCTTATGATACAGGGCTCGATTTGGCCCTTCTGGCTGATATTGCGGATGATGTGAGGGAGATGAAAAAGAAGTATAAAGAGTTTGAGACAGGCCTGGGAGGCGTGGACTCTAAGATCATGGTGACGCAAATCCCGGGTGGAGTGATGTCCAATATGGTGGCCCAGCTTCGCCAGGGCAAAGCCCTTCACCGTCTGAATGAAATTCTTGAAGAAATCCCGAAGGTGAGAAAGGATCTGGGATATATCGCGCTTGTTACCCCAACTTCCCAGATCATTGTTGTTCAGGCCACCCTCAATGTTCTGACAGGCGAAAGGTATAAGGTGATTACAAAGGAAACCCGGGAGCTTCTCAGGGGAGGTTATGGAGAAACACCAGGCCCGGTCAATCCGGAGCTTCAAAAAAAGGCTCTAAAGGGAGAAAGCCCGATCCATTGCCGGCCTGCAGATCTCATTCCCCCTCAGTGGGATCAATTAAAGAAGGAACTAAAAGGGATTACGGAATTAGAGGAGGACATCTTAACCTATGCCCTTTTTCCCCATATCGCCTTAGATTTCTTTAAAAGACGAAATCAACGGCTAACACCCCCCATTGAAATTTCAAAACAGATGGTTACCCCTTGAGGGCAGGCGAGCCTTTTACCCGTGTGCTCCTTTCTTACCCATTTAAACTCCACGGACTTTCATCCTATCTAAAATCAAATGTCAATGGGAGGAATTTTGACATTTTAAGGGGTAACTGATACATTGAATTTGTTACATTAAACCTATGAAAAGGTCCTGAATGAAACTCGGAACGAAATTAACCCTTTACCTG
>CAKZKY010000223.1 GCA_937124575.1 uncultured Pseudomonadota bacterium
GCATCTTTAGCCGTTTCGATTCGGACGCCATGTTTGAAAAGGGTCTCCGCACAGACCAGAATGATGAAGAAGGCCACAATATGGACGACGATCGAACCCATCACCACATCGAACCGGGCAAACTTATACTCCTCAACTTTAATTCCTTTCTCCACGATGGAGGCCTGTAGGTAGAACTGCATCCAGGGTGCGATCGTTGTTCCCACCAGACCGATCACCATGGCCATTTCGGATGGCTGAAGGGTCAATTGAGGACTTAAAAACTGTTCGGCCACATGTTCCCAATCGGGTTTAACGATAATGCCGGTGATGATATAGGAGACATAAAAGACACAGGCAACCAAAAAGGCCTTTTCCACCGATTTATATGTGCCCTTGACGACCATCCACCAGACCAGAAAGGCACTCAAAGGGACAGAGATAAACTTGTCAACGCCAAAGATCTCCATTCCTGCAGCCACACCTGCAAAGTTGGAGATGGCATTGCCCATATTGGTCAGAAACATCCCGATCATGAGATAGAAGGTGATCCGGGCACCAAATTTCTCACGGATCAGGTCCGAAAGACCCTTTCCCGTAACCACTCCCATGCGGGCACACATCTCCTGGATGACGATGAGAACGACCATAATGGGAATGAGAGACCAAATCAGTTTCAGCCCAAATTCTGCACCCGCTAAGGAGTAAGTGGTAATGCCGCCGGCATCGTTGTCCACGTTGGAGGTGATGATTCCTGGACCCATCAGAATGAAGAAAAGGCCAACCGTCCTCCAGAGGGACTGCCTCGAGCTTGAAACAAATTTTTTATAATCGGCCATACGGAATCGGTCACTCAAAAAATGCCCAATCACCAAATTCCAAGCCCCAAATAAGTTCCGATATTCAATGACCAAATACTTAAACTCTTTTTGATTGGAAATTGGTTATTATTTGGTTATTGGGATTTGGTAATTGGTGCTTTGCAGATTACCTAGCTTCGGGTGTCAGGACTTCCAGGACATTTCGAAAACTGATCACGCCTTTCAGATGGTTTTCGTCGTCCACCACCGGCAGCGCTCGGAATCCGTATTTGGCAAAAATCTCCACCACCTCATTCTGATCTTCATCCAGTTTGACGCTCACCACCCTTGGAACCTGGATGTCGGAGAGAGGTTGATGGGACTGCGATGTGAGAAGGTCCCGGATGCTCACCACTCCCTGCAGACTCTCCTCCTCATCCACAATATAAATGTAATCCATGATATCCAGATTGGGCGCCTCGGCCTTCAATCTTGCAATCGCCGTATCTACTGTGACCTCAGGGGTCAGGCTGAGATAGGCTGTGGTCATCAGCCCGCCGGCGGTCTCTTCTGGATGAACGAGGAGTTCTCTCAGATCCTCTGCCTTCTCCTGCTCCATCCCATCGAGGATCTCTTCGGCTCTCTCTTCAGGAAGATCGGCCAATAGGTCAACCGCATCACTGGGCGACATCTCTTCGACGATGTCTGAAGCCTTCTCCACCGGAATCGTCTCGATGAGAGCCTTCTGAATCTTCGGATCGATCTCTTCGAGGGTTTCTGCAGCGGTCTCTGGGTCTAGAGCGCGAAAGATCGCTGAGCGTTCTCGACCGCTTAAATCCTCGATGATATCAGCCAGGTCTGCAGGATGAAGGTGAGATAGCTTCTTCAGAGAGACGCTGAGGTGGAGCAGGTCCGATCCCGAGAGAAGCTGAACATATTTCCAGGAGATGAATTGATTGGGAAGCTTATAAGAGAAGAGCCAATCGAGCACACGATCAACCATCCGTTCCCATCCCACCCTCCTCATCAATCCACGAAATCCCACGTCCACATGAACCAGCCTCAGCCGCGATTCGACTTTCAAAAAGTGGAGATCGTTAACCCTCACCACCTTTGCACCGTAAGTATCTACAATCTGCTTATCCATCACTTCCTCTCGAAGGAAGACCACATCCCTTTCACCAAGAGAGGTCGTGATCTCGAGAAGGTCTTCATCATTGAGGACGATTCTGGGTTCGACCTGAATCATCTTCTCCCAGGGGAGAAAATGTCTCTTTTTCCCTTTGGTGCGAATCAACATCCCAAGGACCATAGGATAGGGTTCTATTCTCTCGGCTACCAGGTCTGTGACCTTGCCGACCTTCTTCCCAGAAGGCGAATAAACCTTCCGGTTCAAGAAATCGCTGAAGAAGTAGAATTGTCGGAGATTCGGATCCATCTCAAACCCCTTTATAACGATTTGAGTTGAGTGTGTCAAATAATAATCGTTTTAATCTCCCCTTCTTCCATCGCATCGAGGGCTTTCTTAATCGTATGAGATAGATCGCCTTCGAGTTCTTTTTGAGAATGAATCGGGATGTGAAGGCATTTGAGTCTGGATGCATTCAGGTTCTCCAAAACTCTTTTAAAAACTTTTTCGACCTCGGGTGGTTCAATCTCTCTTAAATGGGTCAGCAGCCCATGAAGTTCCTCGGGTGCATAGCGTTCGATCAGGTCATGCTCCCGGAATCGGACTCGGGAATAAACCTCATTGATGAGGCTGGCCTCTCCCCTGAAACAGAAGAGCGACAGAGACCGGACCTTCCCTTGGAGGACCTCACGCCTCTCTTCGATTCCAAGATCAGAAGGGGTTTCATAATCCAGGTCTTCCAGAATCCGAAGGTTTCTGACAAAGGTGACCTGATGATCACTGGAATGAAACCATTGATAGGGAAAGCCTCGCTCCTCCTCTTTGGAAATCTCACCCTCCTTCTTTCTGGCCAAGGCCTGTTTCTGAAGCAGAATATATTCAAACTTGGAATAGAGATTCTTTGTGTAGAAACCGTATTCTGCGATTGCCTTTTCGCGCAGAGAGTCACGGCGATAGTACTGTCGATACTTCCCCTGGAGAAGACTTTGGATGGCTTTGATCTCTGCCAATCGGTCTCGAATCTCTTTGTAAAGCTCCCGAATATCAACGATGATATCTTGAGGGGTATGCTTTTCTGGCGTGACCACCATACAGAGCCCCTTAAAATCTTCTACCGCCTCCTTCAGATAGCTGTAGTTGTGTTGGATAGTCTTCTCCAAACTTTCGGCATACCGCTGCATCGGATCTTTCGACATAAGTAACTCCCTCAGTCTATGATATAATCAAGGCCATTCTTGATTGAGTATCGAACCTCCCGTACCAGAGGATCCATTCACCCCGTTAGAAAATCCCTTTACCTCCCCAGTACCAAGTTTGGCTTCTATTGGCATATAAACCTTCCCATTTGAAAGCTGAATATCTTCTAACGGGATGAACCCGAGGTCCTTTTGGTTCAGGATAGAAAACCGTCTCTAACCATTCCCAATCTCATCTCGCCTGAGGCAGCCCCATTGGGGAAGAGGTTAAACGGATTCTTATAGGTTCATCTGCAGGAGGCATGCTCAATCCTTTCAATTCCTCGAAGTGGACCCACTGGAGATTTTGACAACCGATGGGCTCAGGATCACCCTTTTTGATCTGACATTCATAGGCTAAAAGAAGGATCGGATATTCGGGGTAGAGATGGAAGACCACCTCGAAAATCCTTTCCACTTCGACCTCAATATTCAGCTCTTCTTTAAGCTCTCTTTTCAGGGCCGCTTTTGGATCCTCCGCTTCGTTCACTTTTCCACCCGGAAACTCCCAGAGAAGCCCCTGGGGAGATCCCTCCTTTCTCTGGGTTACAAGGACCTTCCCTTTCTGAATGATCACAGCAGCAGTGACGATGATTGTTCTCATCTTTTTCCTTAATACGAACAGATATATTACACCATCTCTTGAACCATCCTCTCCATCTCTCTTAACACATTCGGATCGTAAGGAGCTATCTCCCTAAACGAAGGGTCCAATGGGTTCTCTGGATTGAAATTCTGGAGGATTAATCTTCGACCTGCCTTCAACTGTTTACCTAAAGTTTGGATCTCTTCCTCGCTGTGGAGTTGAGGGACAACGGTCATACGGAATTGATACTCGACCCTTCCCTGTTTCAAAATCTCTATCGACTTTGATATAGCTCCAAGATCTACAGAAATACCGGCAGACCGCCGATAGATCAACGAATCCAATGGAGCCTTCACATCCATTGCAACGAAATCAACCGTATTTTGATGAATCAGTGTTTCAAGCATTGCCGGGTTTGAGCCATTCGTGTCGAGTTTGACAGGAAATCCATTCTTTTTAATCTCATGGGACAGTCGTGGAAGATCGTCATAGAGGGTAGGTTCTCCGCCCGTGATGCAAACCCCATCGATCCAGCCTTTCAAGGAGTGAAGACGTCTTAAAATATCTGAGAGAGGTATTGAAGCAAACTGATCCGGATTGAAGATCAAGGAGTGGTTATGACAGTATGGACAGCGAAAATTGCAGCGGGGAAGGAAGAGGACCGAACAGATCTTCCCTGGCCAGTCCAGAAAGGAAGTTTCTAAGAATCCTTTGATCTCGATCATAGCTTCGGTTCATAGATAAGAGAGAATGAAAGTCCTTCTACATCCCCAGTGCAAAGTCTGGCTTCTATGGGCGAATAAACCTTCCCATTTGAAAGCTGAATATCTTCTAACGGGGTGAACCCGAGGTCCTTTCGGTTCGGGATAGAGGTCGGATCAGTTCCCCCGAAACAGGTACTGCTTCACCTCTTGAAGGGTTGGAACCACACCCCTCCAGCTGGCTACTTCCCTCTCCTCCTCATCCTCAATGATTAAGGAAGGGGTGGAAAGCACACTATGGTAAGAGGCTTCTGCCAGACCATCGATCGTATCGAGATCGTAGTGGAAAACGGGCAGGCCCTCCTTCTTTAATTCCATTCCAATCTCTTTAGCCGCAGGACATTTCGGGCATTTGGCTTTGACAAAGATTTTAATGTGACCCATCTTTTCTCCTTTGGAAGAAGTTGAGCGTCTAAGGATAAAGGTAAGGAGGCCCGTCTCGTCGCTCGGTTACGTTAATTGTCTTCAAACACCTACCTTCACCTTTTAACGTTAAACGGTACGGGCTTCATCACCTTAACTGTTGCCTTCCATCTAAATATCACCCCGTCATCAAAACGGTTTCGCCCTTTTGGGTTTCGATGTAAGCCTGATTTCGGTACCGGTTGCGGAGTTCACCGATCTTTCCCTTGTTCCAGCTCGAGAGCTTGGTAAAATATCCGGTGATCCGTGTAATGCCATCCACTTCTTTCGACCCGCAGTATTGGCAGGAGGATTGAAGTCCCCGGCTCGTTCGATTGCAGGCATTGCAGGTGGTAAATTCTGGTGAGAAGGCAATCTGGTCATTCCGGGTCTGTTTGAAAGTCTTAATGACAAAATTGGCCAAAGACTCCTTAGAGGGCTTTGCCTCTCCAAGCCAGACATGGGTGAGGGCACCAGCCTCGATCAAGGGATGGAAGAGACCTTCCTGCCTCACCCGTTCAATCGGATTGAGTACGGCAGAATTGTTCAGATAGGTTGAGTTCGTGTAATAGACTTCCCCTTTTGAGAGATCGCCTTTGACAATATGACCCGATCGGGGCGAATGGAATCGCAAATCGAGCTTGGCAAAACGGTAGGCGGTCGACTCTGCAGGGGTCTGTTCCAGCACAAAACGCATTCCATACCGTTCACTCAACTTATCGACCAGCAGCTTCATATGGGCAATCACTTTCAATCCGAATTTGAAGGCCTGCTTCGACTGATGCATCTCCTGACCGGTGTGGATCTGAACCAGTTCGTTCAGCCCAACCATCCCGATGAGGAAACTGGCACGGTGCATTCTCAGATAAGGAGAACCATCCCGGTTCATAGCCAGAAGGGCGAGTGGGCCACGCTCTCCTATGGCCAGGAGCTTCTCAATGAAGCTCTTCTTCTCCAGATGGGCCTTGACTGCAATCTCAATAAACTCGGTCAGCTTGGAGAAGAGCCGGGTATCATCCCCTTTAGCTAAATAGGCGATTCTTGGAAGATTGAGCGTCACATTTTGAAGCGCGCAATACCGCATCTTCCAAGGTTCTTTCGCATCTTCGAGGTCGGTCTGGTCGAGTTTAAAACTGAGGCGGCAGCATTCGGAGATCTTGGCTGTCTCTCCGCGGTCGAATACGAAGTAGGTGTTGCCCTTCTCCGAAGCGACTTCGCAGATGTGATGGAGAAAGTCCATATGCCCAGGGGTCTGAAAAAATTTCTCCGTAATATGGACGAGTGGTTTCGGAAAGAAGAAGGGTCTTCCCGATCCATCTCCATCCATGAAGACATTGAACAGAGCCCATGCAAATCGCTGCGACTCGTTGATGTAGTCACTATAATTCTTTCCGGTCTGTCGGCCACCCGGACCAATGGCAGGGACATTTTCAAAATGTTTGGGAACCTCCCAATAGAGATTGATGTCTGTGAAGATCGCCTGACCTCCGCGAGCAACAGCCTGCTGAGAGAATTCAAAGATCAACATCTGAGCCAACTGCTCCATGTCCCGATCGGACAGGCCAACCAGATAGGGAGCGAAGAAGAGGTTGACAGAGTCCCAGCCAATGGCTCCAGCAAAGTTGCTCTGCAGGCCAGCAGCAAACTTTACCATGTGTGCCAGAAGGACCTCTGGATGTTTTGCTGGTTTGGCCATGGCGATGGAGTTGGGTAAGCTAAGTCCAAACCGTTTGATATATTCGAGCGACTGCCCACTGCAGTAAGGTCGATCCACAAAACCGAGGTCATGGAGATGGATATCCCCTCGCATATGGGCATCCGCAGTCTCCTGTGAAAAAACGGAGAGGAGCGCGTACTCCTTTTTGATCCTCTCGGCAAGGGTGAGATTGGTTGCCTCTGGGCCATGAGGGACGTTGGCATTCTCCTTATTGGGATGAAGGATCAACTGATCCACATCGTAAAGGGGCATACCCAGACGGGTGTGCATTTTGCGCGCCTGCTCCAACCCCCGCTCAACCAGTTTGGTATCGACCAATTCTCGGATCAGGGGTGCGGTGATCATCTTGATCCTGGAGGTAAGGATCAGATCTTCCACTTCCCGGGCAATCTCTTTTGCGGTAT